>NZ_JBICXB010000006.1:0-253818 GCF_043200055.1 Streptomyces sp. NPDC048496
GCAACGCCGATCACAACGCGGCCCGGAACGTCTTGCACCTGTACCGGATGGGCCTCGCGCTCATCCCGGCTGCCGGGAGGGCAGTCGTCAGGCGCACGAAGCGCGTCAAGCCCGCTGCCGCAAGGTAAGCGGGAATCTCCCGGCTTCAGCCGGGAGAGCACTTCAACTCGACAACTCGCGTCTCTTCCACGGCCACGAGGTCTGCAGCGAGTCCACCTGGGCCCGCGGTCTGTACATCGACCTCTCGCACTTCCCGCCGGACTCCAACTCCGTCCGGCAGTCCTTCCACCCCAACGCGCGGGGGCACGCGGCCTTCGCATCGTGCCTGACCCAGATCTACAACTCCGGTCTGCGCGAGGCGAGCTGTGCCGACCCGGCCGGCACCGGAAAGCCGGTCCTGGAGCCGGCCGCCTGGGACTCGCTCTTCAAACCCCTCAAGAACGAGGCCACCGGCACCTGTGTGGACGTCCCCGCCTCGGTGACCCGCAACAACACCCCGATCGGCGGCTGGGACTGCCACGGCGGCCGCAACCAGGGCTGGTGGTACGACACCGCCGACAAGAGCATCCACACGGAGCTGAGCCACGACCGGTGCCTCGATGTGCCGGGCGCCGACTACAGGGCGGGCGCCACGGTCATCCTGTGGAACTGCTCGAGCGCGGCCAACCAGCAGTTCGTCAGGCAGTCGGGCACCGTGCGCCCGGCGGCGTCGACCGGCCTGTGTCTGACGCTGGCGGCGGCCAAGGACCCGCTGAAGCTGCAGGCGTGCGACGGGACAGCGAAGCAGCGCTTCGCGTAACGGCCGACGGGGCAGGGCGGCCGCCCTGCCCCGTTTTGCTCACCGGCTCGCGGTCTCGTTCACGAATGCTCCCAGTACGGCAGCCAGATGCAACTGGGCAGCAACAGCCGCGCCCAGCTGGGCTGTCTGCTCGCCACGTCAGGACTGCTCGACACCTGAACGAAGGGGCGCGGACGCACGGCGGCCTGGCGCCGAATCCGTCACGGACGGACCGCGAGGGCGCCCCGGCCGAAGCCGTGACGCCCCCGAAGCGGGCCGATTCCTGTCGGTCAGGCGAGACCGGGACCGCGCACCGGAATGCTGGTGAACGTCGGCGCCGGAGCAGGCTCGGTGAAGAAGTCGTTGCCCTTGTCGTCGACGACGACGAACGCCGGGAAGTCCTCGACCTCGATCTTCCAGACCGCCTCCATGCCGAGCTCCTCGTACTCGACGACCTCGACCTTCTTGATGCAGTCCTGGGCGAGGCGCGCCGCCGGGCCGCCGATCGAGCCGAGGTAGAAACCGCCGTGCGCATCACACGCGTCGGTGACCTGCTTGGACCGGTTGCCCTTGGCGAGCATCACCTTGGAGCCGCCCGCCGCCTGGAACTGCGCGACGTAGCTGTCCATGCGCCCGGCCGTCGTCGGGCCGAAGGAACCCGAGGCGTACCCCTCGGGCGTCTTCGCCGGACCCGCGTAGTACACCGGGTGGTCCTTCAGGTACCGCGGCATCTCCTCGCCCGCGTCCAGCCGCTCCTTGATCTTGGCGTGCGCGATGTCGCGCGCCACGACCAGCGGGCCGGTCAGCGAAAGGCGGGTCTTGACCGGGTACTTGGTCAGCTCGGCGAGGATGTCGTCCATCGGCCGGTTCAGGTCGATCCTGACGACGTCACCCGCCTCGTCCAGGTGCTCGTCCGTGGTGTCCGGCAGGAAGCGCGCCGGGTCCTTCTCCAGCTGCTCCAGGAACACACCCTCGGCGGTGATCTTCGCGGTGGCCTGACGGTCCGCGGAGCAGGACACGGCGATCGCCACAGGCAGCGAGGCACCGTGCCGGGGCAGCCGCACCACGCGCACGTCGTGGCAGAAGTACTTGCCGCCGAACTGCGCGCCGATTCCGATCTTCTGCGTCAGCTCGAAGACCTTCTCCTCCAGCTCCTTGTCGCGGAAGCCGTGACCCGTGGGCGAGCCCTCGGCGGGCAGTTCGTCCAGGTAGTGGGCGGAGGCGTACTTCGCGGTCTTCAGGGCGAACTCGGCCGACGTGCCGCCGACAACGATCGCCAGGTGGTACGGCGGGCAGGCCGCGGTTCCCAGCGAACGGATCTTCTCCTCCAGGAACGTCATCATGGAGGCCTCGTTCAGGACGGCCTTCGTCTCCTGGAAGAGGAACGACTTGTTGGCCGAGCCGCCGCCCTTCGCCATGAAGAGGAACTTGTAGGCGCCGCCGTCGGTGGCGTACAGCTCGATCTGGGCCGGGAGGTTCGAGCCGGTGTTCTTCTCCTCCCACATGGTGAGCGGAGCCATCTGCGAGTAGCGCAGGTTGAGCTTGGTGTACGCGTCGAAGATGCCGCGCGAGAGCGCCTCTTCGTCACCGCCCGAAGTCAGTACGTTCTGCCCGCGCTTGCCCATGACGATCGCGGTGCCGGTGTCCTGGCACATGGGGAGGACGCCCGCGGCGGCGATGTTGGCGTTCTTCAGCAGGTCGAGCGCCACGAACTTGTCGTTGGACGACGCCTCGGGGTCCTCGACGATCCGCCGCAACTGTGCCAGGTGAGCGGGGCGCAGGTAATGCGAGATGTCGTGCATCGCTTCGGCGGCCAGGGTGCGCAGCGCGTCCGGCTCGACCTTGAGGAACGTACGGCCGTCGGCCTCGAAGGTCGAGACGCCCTCGGCGGTCACCAGCCGGTACGGCGTGGTGTCCTCTCCCAGAGGGAGCAGATCGGAGTACGCAAACTCTGGCATTACGGCCATTCCTTACTCGGCGACAGCGGCTGGCCTCCCTTGGGCAGCGCACCCACCAGGGTAGAACGCCGCAAGGGTGCCGAAGCTGTGAGGTAAGGCTCACGGCCCGCGGGGTCCGGCGCGTACATCTGCGGTGTCGTCACTCCGCGGCGGGCCGTTCCCTGATCCGGCCTGATCGGGCGGAGAGGCTCTAGTCGCGATCTATCGCGTTTGGGTACGCTTGGTCGGTGGACCTCGAAAAGCACCCCCAGCAGCCCGCCGCCCCGGCGCAGACCGCGCCCGCGGGCATCCGCGCCTCCGACGCGGACCGCGACCGGATCGCGGACATCCTGCGCGATGCCATGGCCGAGGGCCGGCTGACCGCCGAGGAGCATGCCGAGCGGGTCGACGCGGTCTACCGGGCCAAGACCGTCGGTGAACTCGAACCGCTGGTACGGGATCTGCCGAACCCCGGCGGGGGTGCCCTGCCCTCGTCCGCCGCTCCGTACGCGTACGGCCCCGAGGCCCCCGCCGGCCCGGCCGACAACCTGGTGGCGATCTTCAGCAGCTCCACGCGCAAGGGCCGTTGGCGCGTCGGCGGCCGTACGAACGCCTTCTCGCTCTTCGGCAGCGTGGAGATCGATCTGACCGAGGCGCTTTTCGGCCAGAGGCTCACCGTCATCAACGCGACATCCATCTTCGGAAGTGTCGAGATCAAGGTTCCGGAGAACATCTCGCTGCGCGGCAGCGGGACGGGCGTCTTCGGTAATTTCGAAGTGGTCACACTGGAATCCGCAGACCCCGAGGCACCGGTGGTCATCGTCAACGGCTATTCGGTCTTCGGCAACGTCGAGGCGAAGCCGAAGCGCGGGAAACTGATTACGGATCTCCACAGCAAGCTGCGCAAACACCTCGGCCACTGAACCACGGCGGCCGCGCCGGTCCGCACCGTGTCCAATCAGGCCAATTTTCCGATCGACCACAATTTCGCCGCCCGGAACTCGGTGCCACTCAGTGCATAGGCGCACGCACAGCGGGTAGGGACTGCTGCATCGTCTCTCGCTCGCGAAGCCGTCGTCAGGAGTAGACCGTGCTGCAACTGCCGCATCAGCCCCTGCAGGTCGCCGCCGTCCCCACCCAGCGCACCCCTGCTCGGGAGGGCGAGGCGGGCCCCTGGCACTCGGAGGCGGTGTGCCGCCGGGACGAAGCCGGGCTGTTCTTCGCCCCGTCGAAGGAGCCGACTGCTGCCCGACTTTCACGAGAGGAGTCCGCGAAGCGGGTCTGTGCGCGCTGTCCGGTGATGATCGAGTGCCGGGAACACGCCTTGGTGCAGCCCGAACCGTACGGAGTGTGGGGCGGCCTCACCGCCGCCGAACGCCGTGTGGTGCTCGCCCGCCGCAGGCGGCGTGAGATGGAGCTCAAGGCCGCTGCTTCGGCCGGCCACATCGCCGCAGCCGGCTGACCGGAGCGGACCAGACCGGAGCGGACGAACGGGGCCTCGCGGCACGCGACGAGCGGCTCCATCGGGACGGGGCGTCGGCTCCCCGGACGCGACGAGCCACCCCCACCCGCAGTCGACGCGCAGAGGCGCCCCCACCGCACATGGGGGGCGCCTCTTCACGTTCTCCCGGCCGGGCGAGGCCCGCTCACGCGTGCCTAGGAGGGCACTGAAGATCTTGGCCGGGCTCCCGACGTCTTGCACGCACATCTGCGGCGTTGCCAAAACGGTCTGACAGCTCCGCTATGAGGCCGCTTCGGCGCCTTGCAGCTGTACGCACCAGACGCCGCTCGCTGGTCCGGCCAAGATCTTCAGCACCCTCCTCGCGCGGTCTACTTCGCGCGGTCGAAGTCGATCGCGCTGTAGGCGCGCAGCTTCGACAGCCGGTGGGTCGAGTCGATCTTCCGGATCGTGCCGGACTTGGACCGCATCACGATCGACTCGGTGGTCGCCGTCTCGCTGCGGTACCGCACGCCGCGCATCAGCTCACCGTCCGTGATGCCGGTCGCGACGAAGAACACGTTGTCGCCGCTGACCAGGTCGTCCGTGGACAGCACCCGGTCCAGGTCGTGCCCGGCGTCCAGCGCGCGCTGCCGCTCGGCCTCGTCCTTCGGCCAGAGCTTGCCCTGGATCACACCGCCGAGGCACTTTATGGCGCACGCCGAGATGATGCCCTCGGGGGTGCCGCCGATGCCCATCAGCAGATCGACGCCGGTGCCCTCGCGGGCGGCCATGATCGAGCCGGCGACATCGCCGTCGGTGATGAACTTGATCCGGGCGCCGGTCTCCCGGATCTCCTTGACGATGCCCTCGTGGCGCGGGCGGTCCAGGATGACGACGGTGACGTCCTCGGGGGCGGAGTTCTTCGCCTTCGCGACCCGGCGGATGTTCACCGCCACCGGGGCGTTGATGTCGACGAAGTCGGCGGCCTCGGGGCCGGTGACCAGCTTGTCCATGTAGAAGACCGCGGACGGGTCGAACATGGCGCCGCGGTCGGCGGCGGCCAGCACGGCGATCGCGTTCGGCATGCCCTTGGCGTTCAGGGTCGTACCGTCGATCGGGTCCACGGCGATGTCGACCTCGGGGCCGGTGCCGTCACCGACCCGCTCGCCGTTGAACAGCATGGGGGCTTCGTCCTTCTCGCCCTCACCGATGACGACGACGCCGTTCATCGAGACGGTCGAGACGAGGGTGCGCATGGCCTTCACGGCGGCGCCGTCGGCGCCGATCTTGTCGCCGCGGCCGACCCAGCGCCCGGCGGCCATGGCGGCGGCCTCGGTGACCCGGACCAGCTCCAGGGCCAGGTTGCGGTCGGGGGCCTCCGGGGAGACCTCTAGCTGGGACGGCAGATGATGCTCGGACATCGGAGCGCACCTTTCTGTACGACGACGACCGGAAGAGGGTGCTCTGACTCTATCGCCAGGTCGATAAAATGAGCAGACCGGGTCACTTATGAGCGGCGGGATGGGGTGGGTGCCGCGTCCTCCTGCCCCTCGGTCGGCCCCGTCGGACGTGATGCGACCATGGACCCGTGGCAAGCAAGCGAGGCAAGCAGACTGCGCGGGACATGATCCTGTCGATGGCGGTGATCTCCGCCGTCGCGGGGGTCGTTTACATTTTCGTCCCGCACGACGACAAGGCCAACCCGATCAAGGCGGTCGACTACCGCGTGGAACTCGTGACGGCCAGGCGCGCGGCCCCGTATCCGGTGGCTGCTCCGGCCGGTCTGTCCAAGGACTGGAAGCCGACCTCGGTCAGTTACGACCGCGAGGCGGGCAACGGCTGGCACCTGGGCTTCCTCGACCCGGACGGCAAGTACGTCGCGGTGGAGCAGTCGACATCCCCGGCGAAGAAGTACGTGTCCGAGGTCAGTCAGGATGCACGGAACACCGGGCACACGCAGCAGGTCGCCGGTGAGACGTGGCAGCACTGGAAGGGCCCGAAGTACGACGCCCTCGTGCGCCACGACAAGGGCGCGACCACGGTCGTCACCGGCTCGGCGTCGACGGAGCGGCTGGCGGAGATGGCCGCCGCTCTCAGGACGTCCTGAGCCGCGAGCCGGCCGGCCCCGCACACGGGCTTACGGCCTCCCCCGCGGTAGGGAGTGGGCTCCCGACGCCCTGCGACCCCGCTTGCGGCGTTGTCGTCGGTCACCGACGCTCCGCGTCGACTCCGTCCTCCGCCTTGTCATCGAAGCCGCATGACGCCGCTCGCTGATCCACTCCCTACCGCGGGGGAGGCCGTTACGGAGAGGGGCCGCGAAGCACGTGCTCCGGGGCCCCTCTCCGTACGGCTGGAACGGCTCAGACGGTCGTGATGACCTCGTCGTAGGCGAGACGCGGCAGGCGCGGGAACCAGGCGTCCTCGCCCGGCTTGCCGATGTTGACGACCATCAGCAGGCTGTGGTCGCCGTCCAGGAACTCCTTCTCGATGCCCGCGGCGTCGAGGCCGGTCATCGGGCCGGCGGCCAGGCCGGCGGCGCGGACGCCGACGATGAAGTACGCGGCCTGCAGGGCGGCGTTCAGCGCGGCGGACGACTCGCGGACCGGGCGCTCGGAGAAGAACGCGTCCTTGGCCTGCGGGAAGTGCGGCATCAGGGCCGGGAGCTCCTCGTGGAACTCGTTGTCGGCGGCCAGGATCGCGACCAGCGGAGCGGTGGAGGTCTTCGGCTGGTTGCCCTCGGCCATGTGCTTCACGAGGCGCGCGCGGGCGTCGTCGGAGCGGACCAGGACGACGCGCAGCGGCGACTGGTTGAAGGCGGTCGGGCCGTACTTGACCAGGTCGTAGATCGCCTGGATCTGCTCGTCGGAGACCGGCTCGTCGGTGAAGGTGTTGGCGGTGCGGGCCTCGCGGAAGAGGAGGTCCTGGGCGGCGGGGTCAAGAACGAGGGACATTTCGGTTATTACCTTCCGAACGAACAACGGATCAAGCGATACGGCGACCGTAACCGAGAGGTAGGTTAACTTTCAACTAAAACCTGACCTGAGTGATCCACTCCACAAACGTGTGCGAAGTGCGCCCGGCCGCCCCGACTTCTGACGAGGCGCACAACCACCGGGCGCGCCGGATCTATTCCGGGACCGGGCTCAGCCCGCGGCGCCCTGCCCCTCCGGTTGCTCCTTCCCGGGCTGGGCGAGCGCCTCGTCCAGCCGGGCCCGGGCGCCCTGCAGCCAGTGCCGGCACACCTTGGCCAGCTCCTCGCCGCGCTCCCACAGCGCGAGCGACTCCTCCAGCGTCGTGCCGCCCGCCTCCAGGCGCCGCACGACCTCGATCAGCTCGTCCCGCGCCTGCTCGTACCCGAGCGTGTCCGTGGCGGCAGGTGCCGTTGTCGCGTCGTCCGTCATGTGATCCACCCTATGTGTGAGGTACGACAACCAGGTCCGAGCCGAAACGGCGGGGCGGCGCGTCCGTCATTCGGCCACCCGCACGGTGAACTCGCCCTCCGACACCCGCGCCCGCAGCTCGTCGCCCGGCGCCCCGGCGTCCGCGGGGGAGCGGACCACATGACCGTCCGGCCGCTGCAGCACCGCGTACCCGCGCTCCAGCGTCGCCGCGGGCGACAGTGCGACCACCCGTGCCCGGGTGTGGGCGAGCTCCGAGTCCGCCCGGTCCAGCAGATGACCCAGCACCCGGCGGCTCCGCCCGATCAGCGCGTCGACCTCCGCCGCACGCTCGTCCACCATCCGCTGCGGCTGCTGCATGGAAGGCCGGCCCAGCGCATGGGCCAGTCCCCGCTCCTCGCGGTCGAGCAGCCCTCGTACGGTCCGCAGGGCCCGGTCCCGCAGCTGCTGCACCCGGTCCAGCTCCTCGCCCACGTCCGGCACGACCTTCTTCGCCGCGTCCGTCGGCGTGGACGCCCGCAGATCCGCGACCAGGTCGAGCAGCGGGGAGTCCGGCTCGTGCCCGATCGCGGACACCACCGGCTTGCGGCACTCGGCGACCGTACGGATGAGCTGCTCGTCCGAGAACGGCAGCAGGTCCTCCACACTGCCGCCGCCGCGCGCCACGATGATCACATCGACATCGGGCCGGTCGTCCAGCTCCTTCACCGCCTGGACCACCTGGTTCACCGCGTGCACGCCCTGCACCGCGGTATTGCGCACCTCGAACCGGACCGCGGGCCAGCGCCGCCGCGCGTTCTCCAGCACGTCGCGCTCGGCCGCCGAGGCCCGACCGCAGACCAGACCGATCAGCTGCGGCAGGAACGGCAGCGGCTTCTTCCGGTCCAGGGCGAAGAGCCCCTCCGCGGCCAGGGACTTCTTCAGCTGCTCCAGCCGGACCAGCAGTTCGCCGATGCCCACCGGCCGTATCTCGGTGGCCCGCAGGGACAGCTGGCCGCGGGGTGCGTACCACTCGGGCTTGGCGAGGACGACGACCCGCGCACCCTCCGTCACCACATCCGCGATCCGGTCGAAGACCTGACGGAAGCAGGTCACGCTCACGGAGATGTCGTGCGACGGGTCGCGCAGCGTCAGGAACACCACCCCGGCACCCGGCCGTCGCGACAACTGCGTGATCTGCCCCTCGACCCAGACGGCGCCGAGCCGGTCGATCCATCCCCCGATCAGCCGTGACACCTCGCCGACGGGCAGCGGAGCTTCCGCGGACGTATTGAGAGCCATGCGAGCGAGCGTATCCGCCGCCACGGACAACAAGGCAGCCCCACGACACGCGAGAGGCCCTTACAGCCCCCACGACGGGGGAGTGGGGGGAGGCCGTCATGCAGCCGGGCGTCGCCCGCACTGCACCACCAGCACCACCAGCCCCACCGCCAGCCAGAAGACCCCCACCACCTGAGCGCTCGCCGTCGCCGCCGCGATCACCGCGACCAGCACCCCCGCACCCACCACCGGCACCAGCACGTGCCGCCACCAGCCGGGCGGTCCATTCATCCGGCGCACGGCGAACCAGCCGATCACCGACGCGTGCAGCAGTACGAACGCCGTCAGCGCCCCGATGTCGACCACCGAGACCAGACGGTCGAGGCCGTCGGCGCGCCGGGCCGCCCACACCGCCGCCACCAGCGTCACGCCCGCGGCGATCAGGATCGCGGTCCGCGGCACCCCGGACCGCGGGTCGACCCGGGCCAGCAGCGGGGGCAGCCGCCGCTCCCTGGCCATCGCGAACAGCAGCCGCCCCGCCGCCGCCTGCCCGGCCAGCGCCGCGAACGCCGCCCCGATCGCCTTGCTGACCGCCACCAGGTCGTGCAGCCAGGTGCCGACGGCGAAGTCCACGGTGTCGTAGAAGGCGGACCCCTGCCTGGCCGGAGCGGCGGTCAGCTCCGCCGACGTCATCGGTTCCAGCAGGGCCGCCAGATAGCCCTGCGCCACGAACAGCGCCCCCGCGAGCACCAGACAGAACAGCACCGCCCGCGCCACCTTCTCCGATCCACCGGTGGCCTCCTCCGCGAACGAGGCGATGGCGTCGAAGCCCAGGTACGAGAGCACGGCCACCGATACCGCGCCCAGTACCGCCGACGTCGAGAAGCCGGAGTCCCCGGTGAGCGGCGTCCACCAGCCGCGTTGCGCCCCGTCCCGCACGAGAACGACCACCGCCGACACCAGGAACACCGCCAGCACCGCGATCTCCATCGCGAGGACCGCGAAGCCGACCCGGGCGGCAGCCCGCACCCCCCACAGGTTGAGCAGCGTGGTGACGACCACCGCGAGCGCCGTCCAGACCCACCGCGACACCGACGGCACCAGCGAGTTCATCGCGATCCCGGAGAAGAGATAGGCGACCGCCGGGATCAGCAGATAGTCCAGCATCGCCATCCATCCGGCGATGAACCCGGGCCCTTCCCCTAGCCCCTTGCGCGCGTACGCGAAGACCGAACCGGCCAGCGGCACGACCCGCACCATCTGGGCGTAGCTGAAGGCGGTGAACGCCATGACGACGGTCGCCACGACGTACACGAGCGCGACCGCGCCGCCCGATTTCGCGTCGAGCGTGCCGAAGATCCCGACAGGCGCCATGGGCGCGATGAACAGCAGCCCGTACACCACCAGATCCCGGAACCCGAGCGTCCGGTGCAGTCCCGCCCTGTCCGTACCGCTGCCGGCCATGAGCCCTCCGTGGATCGCGCGGACACGGTCGCTTACGGGGCGTACGGGGCGTACGCCGCGTATGGGCAAGTCTCCCGACCCGGCTGATCCCGCGCCTGTTCGGCACGGCCTTACGATGGGACGCATGACTGCTACGTCCAGCCCGTCACCCGCCACCGACCCGAGTGCGGGCGCCACGCGCCGCGTCCTGCTCGCCGCGCCTCGTGGCTACTGCGCGGGCGTGGACCGTGCCGTGATCGCCGTCGAGAAGGCCCTGGAGCAGTACGGGGCCCCGATCTACGTCCGCCACGAGATCGTGCACAACAAGTACGTCGTGCAGACGCTGGAGAAGAAGGGCGCGATCTTCGTCGACGTCACCGCGGAGGTCCCCGAGGGCTCCATCGTGATGTTCTCCGCGCACGGCGTCGCACCGACCGTCCACGCCGAGGCCGCCGAGCGCAAGCTGGCCACGATCGACGCGACGTGCCCGCTGGTCACCAAGGTTCACAAGGAAGCGGTCCGGTTCGCCAAGGAGGACTACGACATCCTCCTGATCGGCCACGAGGGCCACGAGGAAGTCATCGGCACGAGCGGCGAGGCGCCCGACCACATCACCCTGGTCGACGGCCCCGAGGACGTCGCCCATGTCTCCGTGCGCGACGAGTCGAAGGTCGTCTGGCTCTCCCAGACCACGCTCTCGGTCGACGAGACGATGGAGACGGTGGACGCGCTGAAGGAGAAGTTCCCCCAGCTTCTCTCGCCGCCGAGCGACGACATCTGCTACGCCACGCAGAACCGCCAGATCGCGGTGAAGAAGCTGGCCGAGGACGCCGAGCTGGTCATCGTCGTCGGCTCCAAGAACTCCTCGAACTCGATCCGCATGGTCGAGGTCGCCCTGGACGCGGGCGCCCCCGCCGCCCATCTGGTGGACTTCGCCCACGAGATCGACGAGGCCTGGCTGGAGGGCGTCACCACGGTCGGCCTCACCTCCGGAGCCTCCGTCCCCGACGTGCTGGTCGACGGCGTACTGGAGTGGCTGGCCGAGCGTGGCTACGCAGACGTGGAGACGGTGAAGACGGCCGACGAGTCGATCACCTTCTCGCTGCCCAAGGAGCTCCGGAGGGACCTGCGCGCAGAGGCTGCAGCACTCTCCGCGAAGTAACGGCCTCCCCGGGGTGCGGGCCCGTGCCCCGGGAAGTGGAGCGCGGTGCGGCGCGGGCCCGTACCGTGGGTCGCATGCAGATCTTCGGCGTGGACATCGGCGGATCCGGGATCAAGGGTGCTCCCGTGGACCTGGACCGCGGAGACCTGGCGCAGGAGCGCCACAAGGTACTGACACCGCAGCCGGCCACGCCCAAGGACGTGGCCGACAGCGTGGCCGAGGTGGTCGGCCACTTCGGCTGGTCGGGACCGGTCGGCATCACCTTCCCGGGCGTAGTCACCGGCGGTGTCACCCGCACAGCCGCCAATGTCGACAAGGGCTGGATCGACACCGACGCCCGCACCCTCCTCAGTAACAAACTGGGCCTTCCGGTGACCGTCCTCAACGACGCCGACGCGGCGGGAATCGCCGAGATGGCCTTCGGCGCCGGCCGCGGTCGCAAGGGGACTGTGATCATGCTGACGTTCGGTACGGGGATCGGCAGCGCTGTCTTCATCGACGGGCAGCTCGTGCCCAACACCGAGCTCGGCCATCTGGAGCTGAACGGACACGACGCCGAGAAGCACGCCTCCACGAAGGCCAAGGAGGACGAGGACCTGAGCTGGCACCACTGGGCGCACCGGGTGCAGAGGTACCTGACCCACGTGGAGATGCTGTTCTCGCCCGAGCTCTTCATCATCGGCGGCGGAGTCAGCCGCAAGGCGGACAAGTTCCTGCCGCTGATCGACCACGTGCGGGCCGAGATGATCCCCGCGGAGCTGCAGAACAACGCGGGCATCGTCGGCGCGGCCATGGCCGCGGCAGACAGCTGACCGGGAGGCACTAGGTCCTGTCCTGCCGATCTTCGTGGGCCCGGAACGCCTGGCACGGCACCTCGCCGCGTTGTCGTCAGTCGCCCACGTACGTCCAGTACGAGGACGATCCTCCGCCTTGCGATGCACCGCACCAGACGCCCCGGGCCGATCCACGAAGATCGACAGGACAGGACCTAACCCTTCGGACGCCGGGTGGACCGCGCCGCCCGCGCGGCCAGCAGCATCCGCCGCCGGCGCTGCCGCATCAGCCGGACCTTGCGCACGGTGGCGATGAGCCCCGCGACGAGCGTGCCGCCGTACAGCCAGCCGGCATGGACGGCGAGCGCGGTGACGACCGCCATCGTCTGCCCGCCGAAGCCGCCCGTGCCGCCGGAGATCGGAATCACACCGACGGCGAACGCGATCGGCACGATGATCGGTGCGGTCACCAGATCGGCCGGCCGCACCCACAGTGCGGTCAGCGCGCTGACCGGCAGGAACAGCACCCCGTACACCACCGGCGAACCGTCGAACAGCAGCCAGTCGAGGCACGCCAGCGAGAACATGGCGGCGGCGGCGAACAGTCCGGCACCGATGCCGGTGAGCCGAGGACTGGGCAGCCGGCGCAGCGCGAGCACGGCGGGCGGCACCGGGCGTGCCCGCGGGCCGGGCGAGCCCACAGCCCGATAGACGGTGTCGGCCTCGTCGAGGGTGCCCTGCGGGAACTGCTGTGACGACTGCCGGCGCCGAGGGGGACGTGTTCTGGGCTGCTCCACCGGGACAACGTAGGTCGCGAAGCGGGAGGACAGGCGCGTTGGACACGCCCTTTGGGTGACCTTGGCGATGAGTTCGATGCCACTTGGCCGAACGGGAGCCGGATCGCCCCCGCGCCAGAGCTGTGACTACCCGCTTGCCCCCGCCCGTAAACTGGAGAATCGGCCCATCCATCCTTACTGCAGGAAGTCGCCAACGTGTCGCTCACGATCGGAATCGTCGGTCTGCCGAATGTCGGCAAGTCGACCCTGTTCAACGCCCTGACCAAGAACGACGTGCTGGCGGCCAACTACCCGTTCGCCACGATCGAGCCGAACGTCGGCGTGGTCGGCGTCCCCGACGCGCGTCTGAACAAGCTCGCGGAGATCTTCAACTCCCAGAAGCTGCTCCCGGCCACCGTCGACTTCGTGGACATCGCCGGCATCGTGCGCGGCGCGAGCGAGGGCGAGGGCCTCGGCAACAAGTTCCTCGCGAACATCCGCGAGTCCGACGCGATCTGCCAGGTCATCCGTGCCTTCAAGGACGAGAACGTCGTCCACGTCGACGGCAAGGTCTCGCCCAAGGACGACATCGAGACAATCCACACCGAGCTGATCCTCGCCGACCTCCAGTCCGTCGAGAAGGCCGTCCCGCGCCTCACCAAGGAGTCCCGCCTCCAGAAGGAGAAGGTCGCGGTCCTCGCCGCGGTCGAGGAGGCCCAGAAGATCCTGGAGTCCGGCCAGACCCTCTTCCACGCGGGCATCACCGCAGGCACCGAGAAGGGCAAGCTCCTCCACGAGCTGCACCTCCTCACCACCAAGCCCTTCCTCTACGTCTTCAACGTCGACGAGGACGAGCTGGTCGACGAGGACTTCAAGAACGAACAGCGCGCCCTGGTCGCCCCCGCCGAGGCGATCTTCCTCAACGCCAAGATCGAGTCCGAGCTCATCGAACTCGACGACGACGAGGCCCTCGAACTCCTCCAGTCCATGGGCCAGGAAGAGCCCGGCCTGGCCACCCTCGGCCGCGTCGGCTTCGACACCCTGGGCCTCCAGACCTACCTCACGGCAGGTCCGAAGGAAGCCCGCGCCTGGACGATCAAGAAGGGTGCCACGGCCCCCGAGGCGGCCGGTGTCATCCACACCGACTTCCAGAAGGGCTTCATCAAGGCGGAGATCATCTCCTTCGAGGACCTGGTCGAGACGGGCTCGGTCGCCGAGGCCCGCGCGAAGGGCAAGGCCCGCATGGAGGGCAAGGAGTACGTGATGCAGGACGGCGACGTGGTGGAGTTCCGCTTCAACGTGTAGCCGCGTGCATGCTGCACGTTAAGTGGTTCGTCGAACGTGCAGGTCAGAAGGGGTCGGGCTCTAGGAGCCCGACCCCTTCTGCATTCCCCGTGCTGACTTGGTGCTGACCTGAAACCGTGGTCTCAGCCGGCCCGGCCCGGCGCGAGCTTGTCCAGATCGAGGCTGATCTCGAACGGCAGGGACCGCTGAAGCGCATGGCGGAAGATCCCTGCCGGCGCATACGATCCGGTCGGCTCGTCGAGTTCGTAGACGTGCACGGCGGGGATGGTGTCCTCGTCCTCGATGCACCAGTAGTGCCGGATGCCGGCCTCGGCGTACTTGCGCAGCTTGACGGTCCGGTCGCGATGGGCGGACTCCGGTGAGACGACCTCGATGACGAGCTGGACGTCCTCCGGGGCGAACCAGGTGCAGTCAGGGTCGTACGGGGCCGTGGTCACCACGAGGTCCGGTTCCGGTCGGTTACGGGCATCGAGGCGGATGGTCATCTCCCGACCGACCTTGAATCCCGCTGGGGCCTGTGCCCTGAGGGCGAACGTGAGGTCGGTGACGATCTCTCCGTGCCACCAGCGCTCGGGCGACATCATGAATACGAGGGCTCCGTCGATCAGCTCGGTGTGGCGCGGGGCTTCCGGGAGGCGGTCCAGGTCCTCCGCGAACCAGCCTTCCGCGCGTGGCGGGCGCATCCAGTCGGGCAGTGCGGTCATGAGGCAACCCTAGCGATTCCGGCCTTCACGAGAAGGCGTCATGCTGCTGATCCATAATCGGCGCATGGATGTCGTCGGGATACTGGAGGCCGCCTCGCTGCTGGTGCCCGAGGGCGTTGCCACCGACAACGACGTCACCGTTTCCGATGTCTGGGACTACCTCGCGCACGACGAGTGGGAGGTGGCGCTCGATCTGCTCCAGGACCTGGGTGACGGATGGTCCGCGCCGACGGCCTTCTGGGAGGAGTTGGTGCGCGCGGCCGGGATGCTGGGGCTCGAACGGAGCCGGGAGTGGTGCTCGTGGCGGGGCGCCGAGTCGCGTGTGGGGGTCATCCGCGCTGATCTCGTACTCCGCCCGGCCGGTGAGGCGTTCCGGAGTACATCGATTCCTGGCGCCGGGGTGTTGCGGCCGATGTGGGACATCGGCAACCAGAGGGATGACGGAGCGTCCGAACTGGACATCGCCCGTGTGTGGGTCGAGTTCGCTCCTGACCTCCCGCCCGGCGCTCGGGCTCCGGTACGCCTCCTGCCCCTGAACCCGGTGCGGTGGAGGCACCTTGCCCCAGGTGATCGGATCACGCTGTACGAGTGTGCTGTGGCTGGCGGGACGGCGGCGATCCTGGAGGTGCAGCCTCCAGGCATGCAGGGCGAGCACGCTCCACGGTACTGATTCTGTGCTGACTTGAACGCCGCGAAACCGTGTTTTCGCGGTGGGAGCGTTGTGATCGACATTGCGCTTCAACATGCCGCTTGGACCAAGGCCACGACGGCACGGTCCTTGCGGTAGAGCTTCGAGAGGCCTTCGCTGTCGAGCAGCAGGGTGCCGGCCATCAGGCGGCGGCCCCGCCGACCTGCCGGTGGTCATGGCGCAGCAGCGCGCGGGCGGCATCGACCTCCTCGCGGGTGAGCTCGTCATTGTCGGTCTCGAAGTCGGCGACGATCTCTCGGAGCTTGTCCATGGCGACCCGCTGTTCGAGGGCTTCCGCGACGTAGGCCGAGAAACCGCCGGGTCCGACGTGGGCGCGTGCGGCCTCGGCGAGGTCCTCGGGCAGGCTGATCGAGTACTTCCTGCTACTGCTCATGGTGCCGATCCTTCCGGTGGTCGTAAGTCTTCGGGCATACATGGTCATGGCAGTGCAGGGTAGGGAGACGAGATGAACGAGGCGTTCCCCGGACTGCTCGACGCCCTCACTGCGCATCGGCGCAAGGGGTGTTGATTCACGTGTCGGAGCGCTGTGAGGAGTGTTCCGCTGCAACGTGTGATCGGTTCGATCCCGCACGTGGAGTTGCCGGTCGCGTGTGCAGGTCGGAAAGGGCCGGGCTCTGCTGAGCCCGGCCCTTCAAGGCGCGCCCGCCAGGACTTCCACCGTGCCGGTGTCGAGCGAGTAGTAGACGCCGACCACGGCAAGGACGCCCTTTCTCACCAGCGGGGCCAGGTCCTGGTTGGAGCGCAGGTCGCCGGCGGTCAGTTCGACCTGGGCGCGGGCCATGGTCTCGACGGGGTTGCGCGCTGCTGGCCGACAGCTCGATCGACGGAGGAGAACGGAATGTCGTACCCGGAACCGACGTACACGGACGGCAAGGGCGAGATCAGCGCCACGTACCGGCCGGCGAGCACGGCGGCGAATCTGCTGACCCGCAGCGGCGGGAGTACCCACTACCTGGCGACCACGGAGACGACGCACGGTGAATTCGGGCTCTACCGGATGGACATGGCGCCCAGAGCCGGCGGCCCGGCCACACACTTCCACCGGTCCATCTCGGAGTCGTTCTTCATCCTCGACGGGACGGTGCGGATCTACGACGGCGAGCAGTGGGTCGACGCGACGCAGGGTGACTTCGTCTACGTACCGCAGGGCGGACTGCACGCCTTCCGGAACGACTCCGAGGCCCCGGCGTCGATGCTGTTGCTGTTCACACCGGGTGCGCCCCGCGAGGAGTACTTCGAGAAGGTGGCGGAGGCCGCGCAGTGGTCGGAGGAGGAGCGGACCGAGTTCTTCATCAAGCACGACACGTACTGGACGGACTGACCCGGCCCGCTCCCTCGCCTTCGGTAGCCCGTGATCAGGGGGCCAGGCCCGTCTTGAGTCCAGCCCCGCAGAGGGGTACGACCACACTGCGGTCCGTCCAGTCGCCGACCGCCGCCCAGCAGGCGACCCCGGTCGTCTCGACGTAGAGACCGCGGGCCGCCAGGTCCCTTTGCGCGGCACGGATCTGATCCTCCGTCACGGTGAGGAAGGTGCCGCCCGACTCCCGCACCGCCGCCAGGATCTGGCGGGCGCGCGGCGGGCGGGGGATGGCGATGCCCTCGGCGAGCGTGGGGGCGGCCGGGCCGGGATGGCCGGGCAGGCCGTCCGCGCCCCGGTGGAACGCGGTGGCCAGCGGCGACACGGCCTCGGCCTGTACGGCGATCAGGGCCGGACGAGCATCGATCAGGCCCTGGGCGAGGAGTTCCGTGGTGGCCATCGCCGCCCCGAGCAGCAGCGTGCCGTTGCCGACCGGTACGGCGATGGCGTCGGGGAGCCTGCCGCCGAGGTCTTCCCACATCTCGTACACGTACGTCTTCGTGCCGTGCAGGAAGTACGGGTTGAAGACGTGCGAGGCGTAGAAGGTGCCGGGGGAGTCGGCGGCGGCCCCGGCGGCCAGCGCGGTGGCCTCGCGGTCGCCGGGGACGATCTCCAGGCGGGCGCCGTGGGCCCGGATCTGCTCGGTCTTCTTGGGGGACGTGCCCTCGGGGACGTACACCGTGCAGGGCAGTCCGGCCCGCGCGCAGTACGCGGCGACGGCCGTTCCCGCGTTGCCACTGCTGTCCGCGACGACGCGATCGGGGGAGAGACGGCGGGCCAGCTCGGCGAGCATCACGGCGCCACGGTCCTTGAAGGAGAGCGTCGGCATCAGGAAGTCGAGCTTGGCGGAGACCGTGCCGGTGAGCGGCACGAGCGGTGTGCGGCCCTCGCCGAGGCTGGTGGTGGGTGAGGAGAGGGGCAGCACCTCTTCGTAACGCCACAGTGAATTGACGCGCCCGGCAAGCGCGTTGACGGAGAGCGGTGCGTCCGGCTCGAAGTCGAGGTTCCAGGGACCGCGGCAGACCGGACAGCACCAGGTCAGGGATGTGGTGTCGGCGCGGGTGCCGTCATGCGGGCAGAGATACGTGGCCATGCCCGCCAGGATGTCAGCCGCGTGGCGGGTGAACGGCAAAGACATGGCGTACCTCAAGTGCGAGAACCGTGCTGTGAGTTGTGCCGTGCACAGAGGAAGCTATTGGTCTGGACCGAATGGGGGTAAGGGGTTGGGGTCGATCGCGGACGGTCGGGGCGGCCGGGGTCCGGATATGTGCCGTGCGGTGCCCAGTCATCACTTCGGGTGAAACTTTGGCCCGCGCTTGCGGTCCACAACCGACGGTTGCCAGTCTGTTGCAGACTGTCAACCTGTTGGGAGTGGCCTGTGACTTTCGGTGAGCAGCCCGCCTATCTACGCGTTGCGGGCGATCTGAGAGAGAAGATCGCCAATGGTTCGCTGCCGCCGCATACGCGCCTGCCGTCGCAGGCCCGTATCCGTGAGGAGTACGGAGTCTCCGACACGGTCGCGCTGGAGGCGCGCAAGGTGCTGATGGCCGAAGGGCTGGTCGAGGGACGCTCCGGTTCCGGTACGTATGTGCGCGAGCGCCCGGTCCCGCGTCGCATCGCCCGTTCCGGATACCGTCCGGGCGCCGGTGCCAGCCCGTTCCGCCAGGAACAGACGGCGGACGGGGTGCTGGGGACATGGGAGTCCCGCAGCGAGCAGGAAGGAGCGAGTCCGGAGATTGCCGAACGGCTCGGCATCGAGGCGGGTGACCGAGTGATGCGTACGAGATACATCTTCCGGGAAGCGGGGGAGCCGATGATGCTCTCCACCTCCTGGGAGCCCCTCGCCGTCACGGGGCGCACGCCGGTGATGCTGCCGGAGGAGGGCCCGTTGGGCGGCTGCGGGGTGGTCGAGCGGATGGCCGCGATCGATGTCGTCGTGGACAACGTGATCGAGCAGGTAGGCGCGCGTCCGGGGCTGGCGGAGGAACTTCTGGCGCTCGGCGGTGTGCCGGGTCATGTGGTGATGGTGATCGGGCGTACGTACTACGCATCGGGGCGGGCGGTCGAGACGGCGGATGTGGTGGTGCCCGCCGACCGCTACCGGATCGCCTACCACCTTCCTGTCAGGTGAGCGGCGGTTCGCGCACTGGTGGGCTTCGTCGCGGACCCGCTGTCGAGCCTTCGGTCGAGCTCGGCGCCGGTCTCTTCGCTAAGCGCTCCCGCGGGATTTTTTTCCGGGGCCCGGTGGGCTCGCGGCCGGGATTTCTGTCGAGTGACCGATACCCGGACGGATCGGGCCGGGCCCGTGACGACGAGTTGACGCCCACTCGGTTCCCGTAACCGAGGGGCCATCGCTGACCGCAACGAGTTGTCATGCCCTGCTCCCGTCTTTCCGTTCGTACCCGCACATCGGACATCTGCCGCAAGGACCCGACCGCCGGCCCGGTCCTCATGCCGACGCTGTGCGCGGCGCCGAGGCCGGCAGGGGTGGCGGAGGCGTAAGCGGCACAACCGATCCGCGAGGCACTGGGGGCGCATCCGAGTGGGTGCGCCCCTTTGCGCTGGCCGGATCGCTATCTCTTTGTGTAATTACTTATCCGTTGCGTAAAGGTCAGGCGTACGCTCGGGCATATGCGTACTGCGGTTTCCTGGGAATCCTTAGAGACCTGCACGCCGTCCAGGGGAGGGGCTCGATGCTCGGGAGGGACACGATGAGCGACGACGGTGCCGTGCTCCCTTGGCTGGTGATACGGCGGGACGACAACGGCAATCGGTACCGCGTCGGCAGGTATGCCACGCAGGACGAGGCGCAGAGGATCGCCGACAAACTCGACAACCGCGGACACAAGCAGCTCTATTGGGTGGAGCGCATCGGGCAGAGCGCCCGGCCGTGACCGACGGCCGACTACGGGGGTGGTACGGGACGGGGCGGGGCGTGGCCTGTGAGGGGTGGAGCCGGGGACTAGGCTCCGCGCTATGAGCGATCGCGTGGTGGTGGCCGGAGCCGTCTATGACCAGGGGCGCCTGCTGGCCGCGCGTCGCAGTGCCCCGCCCGAGCTGGCCGGCCGCTGGGAGCTGCCTGGTGGAAAGCTGGAGCCGGGGGAGAGCGGCGAACAGGCGCTCGTACGTGAACTCCGCGAGGAGCTCGGCGTCGAAACCGAGCCGCTGGAGCGCATCCCCGGCGAGTGGCCGCTGGGGCCCGGATGCGTACTCCGGGTGTGGACCGCGCGAGTGCTGTCCGGCGTGCCGGCGCCGCTCCAGGACCACGACGAGCTGCGCTGGCTCGGGCCCGGCGAGGGCGACGAGGTCGACTGGCTGGATCAGGACCGGCCCGCCGTTGCCGAAGCCATGCGCCGCCTCCCGACCGGATCCGCGTCGACCGGGACCGCGTCGACCGGATCCGCGCCGCCCCGGAGCCTGCCGGGCGTCGCGCGCCGCTGATCGGGCGCACCCCTCTGTGCGCGCGTTGCGAGCACGTCGCCGTACGCCCATACGCCCTACGCGTCGATTCCGGCGATAGGCCGCCCCAAATATCGGGTATGTGCTGATTAGCCCCCATAAACAGGACGTTCTTCGCTGCTGGTCTTGGGAAGTGATCGGCGTGATCGATACCGAAGGCGACTGCGCCGAGTGGACCTTTCCGGCAGTGCCCGGCGCCGTGCGTACTGCTCGGCATGCGGTCCACGAGACGCTGCGGGGGTGGGGGCTCGACGCGGCCGTGGGTGATGTGACCGTCCTGCTGGTCAGCGAGCTGGTGACCAATTCCTTGCGCTACGCCTCGGGCCCCATCGGGGTACGGCTGGTGCGCCCCCGCCTCGATGGCGAAGCTCCGGACGCCCGCCCCGGACTGCTTGTGGAAGTCTCCGATCCGCTTCCGGATCCGCCCACCGAACGTGCTGCCGCACCCGACGACGAAGGTGGCCGAGGACTGCAGCTGGTGGCCTGTTCCGCACGCCGCTGGGGGACCCGGCGCGGAAAGAGTGGCAAGACGGTGTGGTTCGAGCTGGCCCTCCCTGGTTAGGAGTGGGGTGGGACGCACAGCGATCACCAGAGGTCGGGCAGAACCTGACTGAAAGGGACTGTGGCCGTGCTGTGATCGTGAAGGCCGTGTCGGTATGCGCCGTAGTGCTGAATACTGCGGGCAGGACCGGTCCGGTGTGTGAGCTGGAGGGGACGGTCGCGTGAGCGAAATACCTGGGACAGCGGGCGACGTCGTGTGGCAGAGCAGCCCGCCTGGCTCGATCTATGACTACATCAGGGTCGCCTCCTTCTCGATCGGCCCCGACGGGCTGATCGAGCAGTGGAGCCGCCGGGCCGCCGGCCTCTTCGGCATTGCCGCGCACGAGGCGGTGGGCAGGGACCCGGTCGAGACCTTCATGCCCGCAGAGTTGCGCACCGGCGGTCATCGCCGGGTCGGCGAGATACTCGACGGCAAGGAGTGGACCGGCCTCGTCCCCTTCCGGATGCCGGGCGAGGACGTCGTGCACGGTCTCGCCGAGGTCTATGTCATGCCCAGCGAGACGGAGAGCGGGGAACCGGCCGCCCTCTGTATCGTCGTGGACGTCCGCGCTCTGCGGCGTATCGAGACGGACCTTGCGGCATCGCAGGCCATTTTCGGTCAGTCTCCCTTCGGTTTCGTGCTGTTCGGCACAGACTTCACGGTCGTGCGCGCCAACCAGCGCTTCGCCACCGTCTTCGGCGGACAGGCCGACGACCACCGCGGCCGCACGGTCGACGACTATCTCGCCCGCCCCGAGGCCGAGCGGCTCACCGCCACACTCAGGCAGGTTCTGGAGACCGGGGACTCCGTCACCGATCTCCAACTCGTCGGCACCGCACCGGGCGACTCCGAGAGCCGCCACTGGTCGGTGAACCTCTACCGCGTGCACAGCGGAGCAGGCCGCCCCATCGGCATAGCCGGAGTGGCCACCGATGTCACCCGCCGACACATCGCCGCCCGCGAGGCCGCCAGCGCCCGCCGCAACCTTGCCCTGCTCAACGAGGCCGGCGCCCGTATCGGCAACTCCCTGGACCTGGAGACCACCGCCCGCGAGCTCCTCGGCGTCGCTGTACCCGGCTTCTGTGACCTCGCCTCGGTCGACCTCTACCAGGGGCTGCTCACCGGTGACGAGGCACCGCCCGGCAGTTGGGGCTCGCTCCGCCACAGGTCCACCGCCGGATCCGCGGAACTGCGCCGTGTCGCCTTCGCCAGCGCCGTGTCGGATGTCCTGCCGGCCACTGTCCTGGACAGCGCCTCGACCGACGGTGCCACCGACCCGCCCGCCCTGGGCGCCGTCCACCGCTACTCCTTCAACTCTCCCTGTTCCATAGCCCTGCGGACCGGCCACATCGAGGACGTCCCCGGCGACGAACGTGGCTTCGTCCAGTCCACCCTTGCCGTTCCGATGGTCGCCCATGACACCGTCGTCGGCCTCGTCCAGTTCTCCCGTACCAAGGGCAGCGAACCCTTCGGCGAACGCGACCGGGCCCTCGCCACCGAACTCGCCGCCCGCGCCGCCGTCTGCATCGACAACGCCCGCCTCTACCGGCGCGAGCACGAACGCGCGCTCATCCTCCAGCGCAGCCTGCTGCCACCGGGCGATCCCGAGGCCGCCGGTCTCGACATCGCCTGCCGTTATCTCCCCGGCAACACCGCGACCGAGGTCGGTGGCGACTGGTTCGACGTGATCGAACTCCCCGGACACCGCACCGCCCTGGTGGTCGGCGACGTCATGGGCCGTGGACTGCGCGCCGCCGTCGCCATGGGCGAACTGCGTACCGCAGTAAGGACCCTGGCCCTCCTCGACCTGGAACCCGCCGAGGTGCTCTCCGCCCTCGACGAGGTCGCCCGCGGTCTCGGCACCCCCGGTGTCAGCACCCCCTCCGACGGCCTCGGCGGCGCCCAGTGGCCGTCACGGGCGTCCCACAAGGCCCGGGATGCAGATCTCTCCGAGGTCTACCTGGCGACCTGTGTCTACGCCGTCTATGACCCGGTCACCCGGCGGTGCACCTTCGCCAACGCCGGACACCTCCCCCCTGTCGTGGTCGAGCCGGGCGAACCTGCCCTGCTGCTCGACGTCCCGCCCGGGATGCCGCTCGGCGTCGGCGGCGAACCCTTCGAGGAAGTCGAGGTCGAACTGAAGGAGGGCGCCCTCCTCGCCCTCTACACCGATGGTCTCGTCGAGTCCCGCGACCACCCGCTCGACGAGGGACTGCAGGCTCTGCGCAACGCCCTCATCGAACCCGAGCTTCCGCTCGAGGACGTCTGCGACCACGTACTGACCACCCTCGACACCCGGCACGGTGAGGACGACATCGCCCTGCTGATGGCACGCATCCAGGGGCTGCCGGTCGACGCGGTCGGCGACTGGCGGCTGCCGCGCGAACCCCGCTCCGTCGGCCGCGCCCGCGAACTGGCCCGTCGACAACTGCTCGCCTGGGAACTCGATGACCTGGTGGACACCACCGAACTGCTCGTCAGTGAGCTGGTCACCAACGCTCTGCGCTACGGCGAGGGCGAGATCCGGCTCAGGCTGCTGCGCGAGCGTACGCTCGTGTGCGAGGTATGGGACGCGGGTCTCGTCCAGCCGCGGCGACGCCGAGCACGCGATACGGACGAGGGCGGGCGCGGGCTGCAGCTGGTCGGACTGCTGAGTGCGGCCTGGGGTTCGAGGCGGACTCCGCGCGGCAAGACCGTCTGGTTCGAACTGCCGCTGCCCGACGGGGAACCAGCCGCAGAGCGCACGGTCGAGCAGCTGCTGAGCACGTTCTGAAAACGTCACCGTCGTCACGGACGCGGTCACCGACATGGACGGCGGCTCCCACACCAACAGCATCGAGAAGATCTTCCCGAGGCTCGGCGAGACGGACACCACCGGGGCGGTCGTCAAGCTGCTCGGCTGACCGGCGTCAGGGAGTCTCCCGCCGACGGATCATGTTCCCCAGCCACACCAGCGGGTCGTACTTGCGGTCCACCGCCCGCTCCTTCAGCGGGATCAGCGCGTTGTCCGTGATCTTGATGTGCTCGGGGCAGACCTCCGTACAGCATTTCGTGATGTTGCAGTAGCCCAGCCCGTGCTCCTCCTGCGCCGTCGCCTTCCGGTCGAGTCCCGACTCGGCGGCGGCGTCCAAGGGGTGCATGTCCAGCTCGGCGACCCGCATCAGGAAGCGCGGTCCGGCGAACGCCGCCTTGTTCTCCTCGTGGTCGCGGACCACATGGCAGGTGTCCTGGCAGAGAAAGCACTCGATGCATTTGCGGAATTCCTGCGAACGCTCCACATCGACCTGCTGCATCCGGTAGTCGCCCGCCTTCACCCCTTCCGGCGGTACGAAGGCGGGTACTTCCCGTGCCTTGGTGTAGTTGAAAGTCACGTCCGTCACCAGATCGCGGATCACCGGGAACGCCCGCAGCGGAGTGACGGTGATCGTCTCGTCCCGGTCGAACACCGACATGCGGGTCATGCACATCAGTCGCGGCCGTCCGTTGATCTCCGCGCTGCACGACCCGCACTTGCCCGCCTTGCAGTTCCAGCGCACCGCCAGATCGCCCGCCTGGCCCGACTGGATCCGGTGGATGATGTCGAGGACGACCTCGCCGTCGTTCACCTCGACCGAGAAGTCCTGCAGGTCACCGCCGTCGGTGTCGCCGCGCCAGACCCTGAACCGGGCTTCGTAGCTGCTCACTCGTACGGCTCCTCTTCGGCGAGGTACTTGACCAGCTCCTCCTTGTCGAAGAGGGAGAGCAGGTCCGGTCGGATGGGTTCGGTCGTCTTCCGTACGAGTTCGATCCGGCCGCCCAGCGGCAGGGTGCCGTCGTCGGACAGCCGGCAGAGCAGATTGACCGGCCGCCAGGAGCGCTCCATCGTCGGACAGTCCTCGCGGGTGTGACCGCCGCGGCTCTCCGTGCGTTCCAGCGCGGCCCGGGCGACGCACTCGCTGACCAGCAGCATGTTCCGCAGGTCCAGGGCGAGGTGCCAGCCCGGGTTGAACTGGCGGTGGCCCTCGACCCCGGCGCGGCGCGCCCGTATCCGCAGCTCGGCGAGGTTCTCCAGCGCCTGTTCCATCTCGGGTGCCCGCCGGATGATGCCGACCAGGTCGTTCATCGTCTGCTGGAGTTCCTGGTGGAGGGTGTACGGATTCTCCGCGGGCCCCCCGGCGACGTCAGGCTCCTCGGCGCTGAACGGACGCAGTGCCTCCGCCGCCGCCGCGTCGATCTGTTCCTGGTCCACCACCGGCGGGTCACCGATCCCGCTCGCGTACTCGGCGGCGTGCAGTCCGGCGCGTCGGCCGAAGACCAGCAGGTCGGAGAGGGAGTTCCCGCCGAGCCGGTTGGAGCCGTGCATGCCGCCCGCGACCTCGCCCGCCGCGAACAGACCGGGCACGGCGACGGTTGCCGCGGTGTCCGGGTCGACGGCGATTCCGCCCATCACGTAGTGGCAGGTCGGGCCGACCTCCATCGCCTCCGCCGTGATGTCGACATCCGCCAGTTCCTTGAACTGGTGGTACATCGAGGGCAGCCGCCGCCTGATCGTCTCGGCCGGCATCCGGGTGGACACGTCCAGGAAGACGCCACCGTGCGGTGAGCCGCGGCCTGACTTCACCTCGGAGTTGATGGCGCGGGCGACCTCGTCGCGCGGCAGCAGCTCGGGCGGGCGGCGGTTGTGGTCCGGGTCCTCGTACCAGCGGTCGCCCTCCTCCTCCGACTGCGCGTACTTCTCCTTGAACACATCGGGGACGTAGTCGAACATGAACCGCTTGCCCTCGGAGTTGCGCAGCACCCCGCCGTCGCCGCGCACCGACTCGGTGACGAGGATCCCCTTCACCGACGGGGGCCAGACCATGCCGGTCGGATGGAACTGTACGAACTCCATGTTCAGCAGGGGCGCGCCCGCCAGCAGCGCGAGGGCGTGGCCGTCGCCGGTGTACTCCCAGGAGTTCGACGTGACCTTGAAGGACTTGCCGATGCCGCCGGTGGCGAGGACGACCGCGGGCGCTTCGAGGACGAAGAAGCGGCCGGACTCGCGCTCGTAGCAGAAGGTCCCGCTGACCTGCTCGCCGTCCTTGAGCACCCGCGTGACGGTGCACTCCTGGAAGACCCTCAACCGGGCTTCGTAGTCGCCGTGCTCGCGGTGGTCCTCCTGCTGCAGCGAGACGATCTTCTGCTGGAGGGTGCGGATCAGTTCGAGGCCGGTACGGTCCCCGACGTGGGCGAGCCGCGGGTACTCATGGCCGCCGAAGTTGCGCTGGGAGATCCTTCCGTCCGGCGTACGGTCGAAGAGCGCCCCCCAGGTCTCCAGCTCCCAGACCCGGTCCGGCGCCTCCTTGGCGTGCAGCTCCGCCATCCGCCACTGGTTGAGGAACTTCCCGCCGCGCATGGTGTCGCGGAAGTGCACCTGCCAGTTGTCCCCGGAGTTCACATTGCCCATGGAGGCGGCAATTCCGCCCTCCGCCATGACCGTGTGTGCCTTGCCGAAGAGCGATTTGCAGATGACCGCGGTACGGGCCCCGCGCTCCCGCGCCTCGATGGCGGCGCGCAGCCCGGCGCCTCCGGCACCGACCACGACGACGTCCCACTGCTGCCGTTCGAGCTCAGTCATTCAGAAAAACCTCGGATCGTCGAAGGCGCCGGAGGCGACGAGATACACGTAGAAGTCGGCGAGCGCCACGCTGATCAGGGAGGCCCAGGCGAGGAGCATGTGCCGGGCGTTCAGCCGGCCCGCCCAGCCCCACAGCCGGTAGCGCACGGGGTGTTTGGAGAAGTGCCGCAGCCGGCCGCCGATGATGTGCCGGCAGGAGTGGCAGGACAGGGTGTACGCCCAGATCAGCGTGATGTTGATCAGGAAGATCAGGGAGCCGAGGCCCATGTGGCCCCAGGTGTAGTGCTCGTCGCGGAAGGAGAGCACGGTGTCGTACGTGAGGATCCCGGCGACCGGCAGCGCGGCGTAGAAGAAGTACCGGTGGATGTTCTGCATGATCAGCGGGAAGCGGGTCTCGCCGGTGTACGTCGTGTGCGGCTCGGCGACCGCGCAGGCCGGGGGTGAGGCCCAGAAGCCCCGGTAGTAGGCCTTGCGGTAGTAGTAGCAGGTCAGCCGGAAGCCGAGCGGGAAGACCAGGATCAGCAGGGCGGGGGAGAGGCCCCACCAGCTGCCGAAGATTTCCCAGTTCGGGCCGTGCCGCATGGGGGCGCAGTTCTCCGCCAGACAGGGTGAGTAGAACGGCGACACATAGGGGGCGGCGTAGTAGTCGGCGTTCGAGAAGGCCCGCCAGGTCGAGTAGACGATGAAGGCGAGGAGCCCGCCCGCGGTGACCGCGGGCGCCAGCCACCAGCGGTCGGTCCGCAGATGGCGGGCGGCGATGGCGGCCCGCGAGGCGTCGTGCACGCCGGACGGCCGGGTGGTACGTGCGCCGTGCCGCGCGGGGGCCTTGCGTCGAGATGGTTCCGTACCTGGTTCTGTACCGGTGGCCAAGGAACTCTCCTAGGGGGCGTGCCTGCCGCGGACGCCCAGACCCTCGTCGTCCGAGTCCGTCCACAGGGTGGCGTCGTACGGCGCCTCGTTGATCGTGATGACGCCGCCGACGGGGTCGGTGCCGGCGGCGGGCCCGGGCGGCTGCGGACCGGTGTCGGTCGCGCGCAGCTGCGCAAGGCTCCGCTCCAGCCGTCCGACGGTGCGGACCAGGTCGTCGAGGCAGTGCTGAACGGCAGTCAACTCGTCCTGCAGTGACATGACTTGCTCTCGCCTTCGCGGTAGCGGATGGCAATGCTCATGCGCATGCGAGTGTCGCGCGTCACATCCCCTTTGGGAAGGGAGCGGGCCGTCCCGTCTTTGCCCGATGCTCCGCCGCACAGGTGAGGTTCGCGGGCCGTGCGCCGTGTCTGCGCCGTCTCGCGCGCGTGGGCACCTTCATTGGATGAGCGGAACCAGTGTGATCAACAGCCAATGCCACCACATACGCATCATCTGGTCCATTCGAGTACGGGTGGGCCGGGCCGGCCCCGGAGGTATCAGCCATGTCCCACGTCGGCGTCCCGCGCGGGACGGTCCGAAAGCGCCGCCCGCTCGCGCTCCTTGTCGCGGGTGTGCTCACGATCCCCGCGCTCGCCGGGTGCGGCAGCTCGGACGAGGAGGCCACCGCCGCCATCGCCGTTCCGCAGGACGTAGCCCCCGCGGGCCGGGGCCAGGTCGCCGAGGGCGGCACGGTCAACTGGGCGATCGACGCGATGCCCGCGACCTTCAACGCCTTCCAGGCGGACGCCGACGCCACCACCACACGCATCACCGGGGCGCTGCTGCCGACGCTCTTCCCGCTCGACGCCAAGGGCACCCCGCAGATGAACCGGGACTATCTGAAATCCGCAAAGGTTGTCGAGCGCGAGCCCAAGCAGGTCGTGCTCTACCGGCTCAACCAGCAGGCGGTCTGGAGCGACGGCCGGGGGATCGGAGCCCCCGACTTCGTCGCCCAGTGGCGGGCGCTGAGCGGCAAGGACTCGGCGTTCTGGACCGCCCGCAACGCCGGCTACGAGCGGATCGAACGGATCGAGCGCGGCGCCAACGACCTGGAGGTCCGGGTCACCTTCGCCAAGCCGTACGCGGACTGGCGCTCCCTCTTCTCCCCGCTGTACCCCAAGGAGACGACCGGCTCCCCGGCCGCCTTCAACGACGGAGCGCGGACCACACTCAAGGCCACCTCCGGACCCTTTCGGCTGCGCGGTGTGGACCGGGGGAAGGGCGCCATCACCCTGGTCCGCGACCCGCGCTGGTGGGGCGGTCAGGCGAAGCTCGACTCGATCGTCTTCCGTGCGGTCAAGCCGCAGGACCGCACCGCGGCGCTGGTCGAGGGCAAGGTCGACGTCGCCGATGTCGACGCGGCGGCGGCGCACCGGATCGTGGCGGCGGGACGGGACAAGGGAGGCAACGGGCAACCGCTCACCCACGGCCCCGGCCGGGAGACCGGCCCGGCCGCCGCGATGCGCTCCTGGGCCGTGGCGCACGGCTCGGACGAGAAGGCGGCGGCGGTCGCCCGGGCGGCCAGGGAGAAGGCCAGGGCGGCCGCCGAGGTGTACGCCTCCGAGCAGGACGGGCTGCGCGCCTACGTTCTCCGCAAGTCGCTGGAGCCCGCCTACACCCAGCTCGCGCTGAACGGCGAGTCCGGGCCACTGGCCGACAACCGGGTGCGCCGCGCGGTCGCCCGGGCCCTGAACCGCCAGGAGCTCGCCGACGCCGTACTGAGTCCGCTCGGCCTGCCCGCTGCCCCGCTCGGCAGTCACCTGGCGGTGGCCGGACAGCGCGGCTACCACGACAGCAGTGGGGCTCTCGGCGACCAGGACACCGGGGCGGCGCAGGCGCTGCTGGCGGACGCCGGCTGGACCCGGGACGGCGCGGCGAAGAAGCCCGGCAGCACGAAGGCGGGCAGCGAGGGCGCGACGACGAAGGGCAAGGCAGCTGAGGAGAAGAAGAGCAAGGGAGCTGAGGAGAAGGCGGACAAGGCCACGAAGGAAGAGAAGGACGCGAAGACCGACGGCGACAACAAGCCGGGTGACGGCGAAGGATTCAGCCGCGTCCTGGCCCCCGCTCCGGCCGCCGCCTTCCAGAGCGCCGCACTGCTGCGCCAGGCCGGAACCTTCTCGGACGCGTACGCCGACGCCCGTACCGCCGCCGGCACCGATACCCGCCCTGCCGAGGGCACCCGGGAGAAGGTCACCGCCCAGGAGCGCGGGCCGGGCGGCGCCGTCGGCGCCTACGCCCCCGCGGGGACTGCGGCGCCGGCGGCCCCGGCCAAGGCCGCCGACCCCGTCCGCGGCCCCCTCGGCAAGGACGGCAAGTTGCTGACCCTGCGTTTCGTCCTGCCGTCCGGACCCGGCTCGGAGTCGCTGCGGACCGTGGGGGACAAGATTTCGGCCATGATCGATGCGGTCGGCATCCGCACCGAGATCATCAAGGTCTCGGACGCCAGCTACTTCAAGGACCATGTCGCCTCCGGCGACTACGACCTGGCGCTGTACTCCTGGCCCGCCACCGCCTACCCGGCCACCGACGACCGGCCGATCTTCGCCAAGCCGGTCCCTGCCACCGACGGTTCGCTGCTGGTCGACCAGAACTACACCCGCGTCGGTACGGACCACATCGACCAGCTCTTCGACCAGGCGGTCTCCGAACTCGACGAGGGGGCTGCCCAGGACCTGATGAAGCAGGCGGACGCCCGGATCTGGGCGGCTGCAGGATCGATTCCGCTGTATCAGCGCCCACAGCTCGTGGCCACCGGCAAGAAGCTTGCGAATGTCGGCGCCTTCGGCTTCGGACTCCCGCACTACCAGGACATCGGTTTCAAGAAGCCGCAAGCGGCAGGACCTCCCGCGAATCGTAAGAAATAGCAGGTCAGGGCCGCAACGGAAGCTCAGAAGTGGCTCAATTCCCTTGCCCGCCGACCCACTCGGCGGGCAAGGTCGTGGCTACCTGTTGACCCGGGCAACCCATGCGCGGACACCCCCCACACTGCGCATCCCCTCCCCCTCCGAAGTCGCTCAGCTGCCTCGTCGAGCCGCCTCCCCGGCCGGGGAGGCCGTGGCCGCCGGTGAAATTCACCGGAAGACACGACCACGGGGGCAGAAACACGAAGCGCGAGGGCGATGGGCTGCCACCGCGTCGAAGGGCGGGGAGGCGGCTCCGGTCCGGAACGCGGCGGATCGGTTCCCCGGCCGCGCGGCCGGGGAGCCGGTATGTGGCGTACAGCACCCTCCGGCTGGTCGGGGCCGATTTCCGCTCCTCCGCGGCGGGGGAGCGAAGGGCGAGCAGACCGCCGGACATGTGGCGAACTGAAGTGTTTCGGGTGCCTGAGCAGTCGGCTGCGACGAGGCGTTCGGCGAGAGCGGCCCAGCCGCGGCCCGCGCAGCCGGCGGCGTCGGTCGCCGTCTGTGAGCGGCCGGTAACCCTTGCCCAGGAAGCCGCTACGGCGCCAGCCCCGTACCATGGGGGTAGCCGTGGCGTGTCCGCCCGGCGGGCGTACGAGGACTTGAGACCGACTGAGACGCCTGATCCCACGATCCGAGAGAAGCGCAAGCCACCCAATGCCCACGCGCCACGACATCCGTAACGTAGCCATCGTCGCCCACGTCGACCACGGCAAGACCACGCTGGTCGACGCCATGCTGAGGCAGGCCGGCGCCTTCGCCGCGCACGCCGCCGAGCACCTCGACGAACGCATGATGGACTCGAACGACCTGGAGCGTGAGAAGGGCATCACGATCCTCGCCAAGAACACGGCGGTGAAGTATCACCCCAAGGACGGCGGGGACCCGATCACGATCAACATCATCGACACCCCCGGCCACGCCGACTTCGGCGGCGAGGTCGAGCGCGGTCTCTCGATGGTGGACGCGGTCGTGCTGCTCGTCGATGCCTCCGAGGGCCCGCTCCCGCAGACCCGCTTCGTGCTGCGCAAGGCGCTCGCCGCGAAGATGCCGGTGATCCTCTGCATCAACAAGACGGACCGTCCGGACTCGCGGATCGCCGAGGTCGTCGACGAGACGTACGACCTGTTCCTGGACCTGGACGCGGACGAGGACCAGATCGAGTTCCCGATCGTCTACGCCTGCGCCCGTGACGGCGTCGCCTCGCTGACCAAGCCGGAGGACGGCACGGTCCCGGCCGACAGCGAGAACCTGGAGCCGTTCTTCAACACGATCCTGGCGCACGTCCCGGCTCCGCAGTACGACGACGAGGCGCCGCTGCAGGCCCACGTCACCAACCTGGACGCCGACAACTTCCTCGGTCGTATCGCGCTCTGCCGCGTCGAGCAGGGCGAGCTGCGCAAGGGCCAGACCGTCACCTGGATCAAGCGCGACGGCACGATGTCCAACGTCCGCATCACCGAGCTGATGATGACCGAGGCGCTCACCCGCAAGCCGGCCGAGAAGGCGGGCCCGGGCGACATCTGCGCCATCGCCGGTATCCCGGACATCATGATCGGCGAGACGCTGGCCGACCCCGAGAACCCGGTCGCGCTGCCGCTGATCACGGTCGACGAGCCGGCCATCTCGATGACCATCGGTACGAACACCTCGCCGCTCGTCGGCAAGGGCGGCAAGGGCCACAAGGTCACCGCCCGCCAGGTGAAGGACCGCCTCGACCGCGAGCTGATCGGTAACGTGTCGCTCCGCGTCCTGGACACCGAGCGCCCCGACGCCTGGGAGGTCCAGGGCCGCGGCGAGCTCGCGCTGGCCATCCTCGTCGAGCAGATGCGCCGTGAGGGCTTCGAGCTCACGGTCGGCAAGCCGGAGGTCGTCACCAAGCAGGTCGACGGCAAGACGCACGAGCCGATCGAGCGCATGACGATCGACTCCCCCGAGGAGCACCTCGGTGCGATCACGCAGCTGATGGCGACCCGCAAGGGCCGCATGGAGACGATGACGAACCATGGTTCGGGCTGGGTCCGCATGGAGTGGATCGTCCCGTCCCGCGGCCTCATCGGCTTCCGTACCGAGTTCCTGACGCAGACCCGCGGTACGGGCATCGCGCACTCCATCTTCGAGGGCCACGAGCCGTGGTTCGGCGAGCTGCGCACCCGCCACAACGGCTCCCTCGTCGCGGACCGCGCGGGTTCGGTGACCCCGTTCGCCATGGTCAACCTGCAGGAGCGCGGTGTCATCTTCACCGAGGCCGGCACCGAGGTCTACGAGGGCATGATCGTCGGCGAGAACTCCCGCGCCGACGACATGGACGTGAACATCACCAAGGAGAAGAAGCTCACCAACATGCGTGCCGCCTCCGCGGACACCACGGAGAACGTGGTGCCGGCCCGGAAGCTGTCGCTGGAGCAGTCCCTGGAGTTCTGCCGCGAGGACGAGTGCATCGAGGTGACCCCGGAGACCGTGCGTATCCGCAAGGTCGTCCTGGACCAGAAGGAGCGCGGCCGCGCCGCGTCGCGCGCCAAGCGCTGACGCGTCGCGGGCGCTCGTCCGATCCGACCCGGTCCGCGGGATCGGATCGGACGATGCAACCAGGCCAGGCCCCCGCTGATGGCGGACTCCAGGGGGCGCTGCCACGCAGGTCCGTCTGTTCAGGCGGCGAGTAGTTGACGTAAAACGCTCGGCTGGGTTTCCCAGTCGAGCGTTTTACGTGGGCGGTTGTTGCGTTGGGCGGCGAGGGAGTCGAGGTGTTCGCAGACGTGGACGTACGGTCCTCCTCCCCGCGGCCCGGGATGGGCCTACAGGCGACACCGTCGCGAGGACCCCTTTTCGTGCTGACACTCCCCGGTGGTGTCTCCGACCGTGTGAGTGGCTCGCAGATATGCAATCGGAAATGACTCCTTGATGTCGGATTTGCGATCGCGACTCCCCTGACGTCCGGCCATAGCGGCTTCAAGGGAGCCTCAAATCGCTGGAACTGAGGGGTTGTTGAGTGCCATGCTCTTCATGGTCGCACCAACTGGTGGGGTTGAGATTGCAATGCGAAACGGTCTTCATTCGCATAAGCAAGGGGGAAATTTGATGAAGAAGCTGTTGGCGGTCGCACTTGTGGGGACGGCTGTGTCGGCCGTGCTGACCACCCCGGCGGTGGCGGCCGCGTCGGGCAATGACCCGATGTGCAGCCCCGGGAGGACCAAGCTCGTGTGGACCGGCAAGAGCAAGGGGTCATCACGCACGGGAAGGTGGTCGAGAACTACACGGGCGGCACCGTGACGAAGACGTTCAGCGCCGAGAAGGTGCGCGAGGTCAGGGCGTCGGTGACCGCGACGTCCGGGGGGAAGGTCGGCGGGGACGTCGTCCTCGCCAGCCTCGAGGGTTCGGTCGGACTGGAGCTGCAGGCCGAGGGCAAGGTGACGAACACGAAGTCCGAGTCCATCAGCTTCAAACTGACGAAGAACGGCAAATACGTTCTCTACGCCGGCACGAAGAAGGCCAGTGGGTACTACGCCCAGTATCGTTGCGACCGTGGCACGAAGTGGGTCAAGACCGGCCGTTACGGCAAGGCCCAGAGCTGGACGGTTCCGGCTGAGGGTGGGCTGCGCTGCGGCGTGAAGGTCCCCAAGGGATCGCTCGCCGAGGTTGCGAAGAACAAGTGCTGCTGATCCGGCGACCGTGAGTGCTCCGGCGGCCCGCTGCCCTGCGGGCCGCCGGAGCGTTTCGCCGACCCCGGCTGCGAACCGCGGCAGGGGTGCCGGGTTGACGGGTGCCGCAACCCGATTTCATGAACTCGGCGTCCGGATATCGGGCGTCGCTCTCCGGAACATGCGTCAACGGTCCGTTTCGAGGGTGTCTGTCTGGGATCGCTTTGTCCGCATTTCGATCAACTGCGCCCTGTCGATGTTGTCAAACCGAGACCCTTTAAGTGTGGTTTACGGCCCGGTCGTACCCAATAGTTGGCTCCATTGAGCTCGGGTCAATGGGTCACGCACTGTGGGGAGTGCCGACTCACGAGCACACTCGAGGCACTGAAACGATCACCGTCAGGGGTGTCGGTGTATCACGCCAGTGCCTTTGTTGTAGTCAAAAGTGGACTCATGAGGAGGAAACCCATGCGTGGTGCCAAGAGCGCCAAGTGGGTCGCGGGAGCGGCCATCATCGCCCTGGCCGCGACCGCCTGTGGTGGTAACGACGACAACAGCTCCGGCAAGGACAAGGGGGGCTCGGGCAAGGCCGGCGGTACGTTCCGCCTGGGCATCACCGAGCCGGTCGCGATCGACCCGTACAACGCCCAGGAGTCCGAGGGCATCCTGGTCACGGACAACCTCTTCTCCGGCCTGTACGAGCCCACGGCCGACGGCCAGGTCATCCCGGTGCTCGCCGAGTCGAAGCAGGTCAGCGACGACGGTAAGACCTGGACCTTCAAGATCAAGGCCGGCACCAAGTTCAGCAACGGTGAAACGGTGGACGCCGAGTCCTTCATCCGCGGCTGGAACCGTGTCGCGCAGAAGAAGGCCGCCTCCGACGTCGCCTACCACATGGCCGGCATCGCGGGCTTCGCCGACGTGCAGTCGGGCAAGTCCGACGCGATGTCGGGCCTGAGCGCCCCGGACGCGAACACCCTCCAGGTGAAGCTCTCGGAGCCGGACTTCGAGTTCGACGTCAAGACGACCCACACCGTGTTCAGCCCGGTGCCGAAGGTTGCCGGAGACGCCAAGAACAAGGCGTACAACGTTGCTCCCATCGGTAACGGCCCGTTCAAGATGCAGGGCAAGTGGGAGCACAACAAGAAGATCACGCTCGTCCGTAACGACGACTACGGTCTGGCGAAGGCGAAGCTCGACAAGGTCGAGATCTCGATCCTCAACTCCCAGAACGGCTCGACCCTGGAGTACCAGGGCTTCCAGTCGGGCCAGTTCGACTGGGCGCGTATGCCCACCCCGCAGCTCGCTCCGGCCAAGGCCAAGTACGAGCCGCAGGGCGAGTGGCTTGAGCAGGACACCAACGGCATGAACTTCCTCCTGCCGATCACCGACAACGGACCGCTGAAGTCGGTGAAGGCCCGCGAGGCCGTGTCGTACGCGATCGACCGCGACGCCATCATCTCCGGTGTTTTCCAGGGCATGCAGTCCAAGTCGACGACGATCCTGCCGCCGGTCTTCAAGGACGTCTACACCAAGGACCTCTGCACCTCCTGCGTCAAGCAGGACAAGGTGAAGGCCAAGGCCCTGGCGAAGGAGGCCGGTCTCAAGCCCGGTACCACCATCAGCATCGGCTACAACACCGGTGCGGGCCACGAGGAGTGGATCCAGGCCATCTCCCAGCAGCTGGAGGAGGTCCTCGGCGTCAAGGTGAAGGCGACGGGCAAGCCCTTCGCCGAGCTCCTCGCCGACCAGCAGAAGCCGAAGGCCGAGGGCGCCTACCGCTTCGCGTGGGGCGCGGACTACCCGACGCCGGACAACTTCCTGTTCCCGCTGCTGGACACCGCGTCCATCAACAAGGACGAGTCGGGCAAGGTCACCGGTGACAACCGTGGCCGTTACAGCAACAAGAAGTTCGACGACCTGCTCACCAAGGCCCGTGCCACCAAGGATCCCGCTGCTCGCAACGAGATCTACAAGGAGGCCGAGAAGGTCGCCCTGGACGACGTGGCGCTCATCCCGCTGTGGAACCGTCACCAGCTGCGTCTCGTCAACACCAAGAAGTTCGCGGACGTCAAGATGGACTTCCACGAGGACCCGAACCTCGCCGAGCTCAGCCTGAAGTAACCGGTCGCCGCTCAAGAGCGGCACCGAATTGGGGGCCGTGGTGCTGAGCATGCGCTCAGCGCCACGGCCCCTGATGCCCGTCGGGAGTGGTGCGATCCACCGCCCCGCCCCCCAAACCCCACCCCCCCGCATCCGGGGCGAGGGCACTGCTCTGGTAGGCGCAGTGAGGTAGAGAGGTAAGTCATGGGAAGGTATGTGGTCCGTCGGCTCGGCCAGTTGGTCGTGGTCGTCCTGGGCGCGACCCTGGTGTTGTTCGCCTGTCTGTTCGTGCTTCCGGGTGACCCGGTCGGACAGATCGCGGGCAGCGACAAGGCGCGTGATCCGGCTGTCATCGAGCAGCTCCATAAGCAGTACGGCCTGGACAAGCCGTTGGTGGTGCAGTACGGCACCTATGTCGGCAAGCTCGCCACCGGCGACCTGGGCCAGGACTACACCCAGAGCCGTCCGGTCACCGAGATCCTGGGCCCGAAGCTGGTCAACACCGCGGAGCTGGCCGTCGTCGCGATCGTCTTCGATGTGATCATCGGTGTCGCGGCCGGTGTGATCGCCGCGATGCGCAGATATTCCATCTGGGACATGTCGGTCACCTTCACTACCACCCTGGCTATCGGCGTACCCTCCATCGTGCTCGGCATGATCATGCAGTGGATCTTCGTGATCCAGCTGGGATGGTTCCCGCTCATCTCCGACGGCACCGTCAATTCACTGATCCTGCCCGCGTTCACGCTGGCGATCATCGACGCCGCTCTGGTGGCGCAGATCGCCCGGAGCACCATGCTCGAAGTGATGGGTGCCGACTACGTCAAGACCGCGGTGGCCAAGGGACTTCCCCGCGCCACGGTTCTTTTCCGGCACATCTTGCGCAACTCCGTGATCCCGGTGGTCACCTACGTGGGTATCTCCTTCGGATCGCTGCTCGGCGGCGCGATCATCACCGAGACGATCTTCAACTGGGACGGCATCGGGCTGGCGCTGGTCAACGCGATCCAGCAGAACAACAACCCCATCATCGTGGGGGTCGTGACGATCAGCGTGGGGGTCTTCGTCGTGCTGAACCTGATCGTCGATCTGCTCTACGCCGCCCTTGACCCGCGTATCCGCCTCGCCTGATCCGGCCGAGTCGTCCGAAATAGGAGTTACACCATGACTGAACTCGTCACGGGCAAGGAGGGGCCGGCGGTGGCCGATCCCGGCATAGCGGCGGCGGGCGCCGAACCCGCCGTAGCGCGGGTGAGCCAGTGGGCCGACATCCGGGCCCGCTTCTTCGCCAACAAGCTCGCTGTCGTCGGTCTCGTCATCCTGGTCGTTCTGATCCTGGTCTCGATCTTCGCGCCGCTTCTGGCGCCGTTCGATCCGCTCAAGCAGAACCTCACCAACACCCTTCAGGCGCCGGGCGGAGAGCATCTGCTCGGGACCGACGCGCTCGGCCGCGACCAGCTGTCGCGTCTCATCTACGGCAGCCGGATCGCCATGATCGTCGGTATGGCGTCGATCTTCGTGGCCTGCACGATCGGCGTCATCCTGGGCGCCCTGGCCGGTTACTTCGGCCGCGCCATCGACTCGGTGATCATGCGTGTCGCGGATGTCTTCTTCGCGTTCCCGCTGCTCATCGGTGCCATCGTCGTCATTCTGCTGATGGGCCGTGGAGTGCTGCCCGTCGTGCTGTCGCTGGGTATCTTCTCCTGGGCCACCTTCGCCCGCCTGCTGCGCAGCCAGATCCTCTCGGTGCGCGAGATGGACTATGTGCACGCCGCCCGGGCACTGGGCGCGAGCCGGTTCCGGATCATCCGCCAGCACATCCTGCCCAACTCGCTGACGGCCGTGCTGGTCTACGCGACCAGCAACGTCGGTATCGCCATCGTGGCCGAGGCATCCCTCTCCTACCTCGGCGTCGGCGTACCGCCGGAGGTCGCCGAATGGGGCAACATGGTCTCGGCCGGCCGGAACTTCATGGGAGTCAAGGACTTCATGTGGACGTATCCGAGCCTCGCCATCGTCGTCACCGCGCTCGGCTTCGTCCTGCTGGGCAACGGTCTGCGCGACGCACTCGACCCGAAGCTCCGGTGAGGCACCGCGATGAGTGCAAGCAAGCTGAGCAAGCAAGCCGAAGGTGATGACATGACCAGCGCCGAGACAGCCGGCGTCGGCAGCGGACCGGCCCAGGCCGCACCGCTGCTCGAAGTCCGGGACCTCCACGTGGAGTTCAAGGTCCGCGACACTGTGACCAAGGCGGTCAACGGTGTCAGTTACAGCGTGAACGCCGGCGAGACCCTCGCCGTGCTCGGTGAGTCCGGCTCGGGCAAATCCGTCACCGCGCAGGCGATCATGGGCATTCTGGACAGCCCGCCCGGCCGCATCGCGGGTGGCGAGATCTTCTTCCATGGCCAGGAGATCCTGTCCATGCCGGAGAACGAGCGCCGCAAGCTGCGCGGCGCCAAGATGGCGATGATCTTCCAGGACGCGCTGTCCTCGCTCAACCCGGTTCTCTCCGTGGGCTTCCAGCTCGGTGAGATGTTCCGGTCGCACCTCGGCCTGTCCCGCAAGGACGCCAAGGCCAAGGCCATCGAGATGATGGACCGGGTGCGCATTCCGGCCGCGAAGCAGCGCGTCGGGGACTACCCCCACGAGTTCTCCGGCGGTATGCGCCAGCGCATCATGATCGCCATGGCGCTCGCCCTGGAGCCGGACCTGATCATCGCCGACGAGCCGACCACCGCGCTCGACGTGACGGTGCAGGCGCAGGTGATGGAACTGCTCGCGGAGCTTCAGCGCGAACTCGACATGGGCCTGATCCTGATCACGCACGACCTGGGTGTGGTCGCGGACGTCGCTGACAAGATCGCCGTGATGTACGCGGGCCGGATCGTCGAGACGTCCCCGGTCCACGAGATCTACAAGCGCCCCGCCCACCCGTACACCAAGGGTCTGCTCCAGTCGATCCCGCGCCTGGACCACAAGGGCCAGGAGCTGTACGCGATCAAGGGCCTCCCGCCCAACCTGCAGAACATCCCGGCGGGCTGTGCGTTCAACCCGCGCTGCTCCGCCGCGCAGGACATCTGCCGTACGGACATTCCGGTACTCAGCCCGGTGACCGAGCAGGACGGCACCGAGCTGGTCGGCCGCGGCAGCGCCTGCCACTTCTGGAAGGAGACGATCCATGGCTGACATGAAGAAGGAGTCCGTGGACGCCACCCCGAACGTCACCGAAGTGGAGACGGTCGACGCATCCACCGAGGCGGCGGCCGTGGCCGCCATCGAGGCGCCGGTCGCGCAGGGCGAGCCGATCCTCCAGGTGCGCGATCTGGTCAAGCACTTCCCGCTGACCCAGGGCATCCTGTTCAAGAAGCAGATCGGTGCCGTCAAGGCGGTCGACGGGATCTCCTTCGACCTGTACCAGGGCGAGACGCTGGGTATCGTCGGCGAGTCCGGCTGTGGCAAGTCCACCGTCGCCAAGCTCCTGATGATGCTGGAGACGGCGACGGCCGGCGAGATCTTCTACAAGGGCCAGGACATCACCAAGCTGTCCGGGCAGGCGCTGAAGGCGGTCCGCCGGAACATCCAGATGGTGTTCCAGGACCCGTACACCTCGCTGAACCCCCGTATGACCGTCGGTGACATCATCGGGGAGCCCTTCGACATCCACCCCGAGGTGGCCCCGAAGGGTGACCGGCGCCGCAAGGTGCAGGATCTGCTCGATGTGGTCGGTCTCAACCCCGAGTACATCAACCGCTATCCGCACCAGTTCTCCGGCGGTCAGCGCCAGCGCATCGGCATCGCCCGCGGCCTCGCGCTCCAGCCCGAGATCATCATCTGCGACGAGCCGGTGTCGGCCCTGGACGTCTCCGTCCAGGCGCAGGTCATCAACCTGATGGAGAAGCTGCAGGACGAGTTCAACCTCTCCTACCTCTTCATCGCGCACGACCTGTCGATCGTCCGGCACATCTCCGACCGGGTCGGCGTCATGTACCTCGGCAAGATGGCCGAGATCGGTACGGACACGCAGATCTACGACCACCCGACGCACCCCTACACCCAGGCGCTGCTGTCGGCGGTCCCGGTTCCCGACCCGGAGGCCCGCGAGAGCCGCGATCGGATCGTGCTCGTCGGTGACGTCCCGTCGCCCGCGAACCCGCCCTCGGGCTGCCGCTTCCGCACCCGCTGCTGGAAGGCCGAGGACAAGTGCGCCACGGAGGTGCCGCTGCTGGCGGTTCCCGAGCGCTTCAAGTCCTCGGACACCCCGGCCGCGCATGAGTCGGCCTGCCACTTCGCCGAGGAGAAGGACGTCGTCGGCGCGGCGTGACGATGTCCGGCCGGACATGAGCCGGAAGGCCCGGAACCGTTTCGGTTCCGGGCCTTCCGGCGTCTGCGGACTGTCATCCTCCGCGACTATGACAGTCCGTCGCGCTCGGTGCCTGCTGGGCTACCGGTACTGAATGCCCCACAGGTTGCTGCTCTTCTTGACCGGGGCCACGTTGTTGCTCTTCTTCCAGACGAACTGCTTCTGGCAGGTGCCGCCGCTCTTGGGGACCCACCTGTACTTGGTGACGCTGAAGCCCTTCGCCTCGTGCTGCATCATGAGGCGGCCCATGGTCTTGCCCGACTTCTTCTTGACCGTTGCCGAGTAGGACCAGGTGTCGGACTTCGACCACGACTTGCCGACGGCAACGCTGAACGAGGTCGATGCCTTGGCGAAGATCACGCCCGCCTCCGCGCCGACGGTCGCCGTGCCCGTCGCGGTCCAGGTGCCCGTTCTGTTCTTGGTGTAGCCGAGGGTCACGCCCGGCTTGCCCCAGTCGCTGTGGATGTTGGTGTTCACCCAGACGGTCTTCTTGTCGCCGATGGTGTAGAAGGCCGGGCCGTCGCACATGGCGCCCGCGGAGGCGGGTGAGGCCGTCGCGCCGACGACTCCGGCGCCGAGCACGGCGGTGGATACAAGGGTGGCTATGGCACGCTTCACGCGGCTTCTCCAGGTTGATGGTGATTCGGTTGCCTACAGGTCATAGCGTCTCCTCAACTCGCTTGTCCTGTAAGTGATTTGAGGGACTTCTGAGCTTCCTGCTTCGAATGCGGGAGCGGCCTGTGCGCGAGCGGTCGCGAAGGCGCGCGGAGCCGATCGCTCCGGCGCCTTTCTGCGCATTCGGGAGCAAGGCCGCGGTCTTGGGGGCAGGGCCTTCCGGAGGTGGCCGCCGTGTCACGGGCGAGTCCACCTTCATGACGGACCCTTCGACGGTTCCGGTGAGGGATACACACGTACGGCCGCAGATAGTGTGCATTTGTATTGCTTCGGGGAGATATTGGGCTCTGAGTGTGATGAAGATCCAAAGGAGGCGCTTCATGCGCGGAGCCACACAGGCCAAGTGGGCCGCATGTGCGGTGGCCGTCGCCCTGGCGGCGACGGCATGCGGCGGAGGGGGCAGCGGTGGCGGCGGTGGGGTCAACGGAATCGTGAGCTCCTCCTGGGGTGACCCGCAGAACCCGCTGGAGCCCGCCAACACCAACGAGGTGCAGGGCGGCAAAGTCCTCGACATGGTCTTCCGGGGGCTGAAGAAGTACGACCCGAAGACCGGTGCGGCCACGAACATGCTGGCCGAGAAGATCGAGTCCACCGACTCGCAGAACTTCACCATCACATTGAAGGACGGCTGGACCTTCAGCAACGGCGAGAAGATCACGGCGAACTCTTTCGTGGACGCCTGGAACTACGGCGCCCTGCTGAAGAACAACCAGAAGAACGCCTACTTCTTCGGCTACATCGACGGCTATGACAAGGTCCACCCGAACACCGGCAAGTCCTCCGCGGCCACGCTCTCCGGCCTCAAGGTCGTCGACCCCAGGACCTTCACCGTCAAGCTGTCGCAGAAGTTCTCGCTCTGGCCGGACACCCTCGGCTACCCGGCCTTCGCGCCCCTGCCGAAGAGCTTCTTCACCGACCACGCCGCCTGGCTGTCCAAGCCCGTCGGCAACGGCCCGTACACCATCGAGACGTACACCAAGGGCTCCTCGATGAGCCTGCGCAAGTGGGACGGTTACCCCGGGGACGACAAGGCGCAGAACGGCGGCATCGACCTCAAGGTCTACACGGACAACAACACCGCCTACACCGACCTGGTCGCGGGCAATCTCGACCTCGTCGACGACGTACCGGCCTCGCAGCTGAAGAACGTCAAGGCGGACCTCGGCGGCCGCTACATCAACACCCCGGCCGGCATCATCCAGACGATCGCCTTCCCCTTCTACGACAAGAAGTGGGACACCCCCGGAGGCACCAAGGTCCGGCAGGGCCTGTCGATGGCGATCAACCGGGACCAGATCACCAGCCAGATCTTCCAGAAGACCCGCACTCCCGCCTCCGACTGGACCTCCCCGGTCCTCGGCGAGGAGGGCGGCTTCAAGAAGGGGCTCTGCGGTGCCCCGTGCGAGTACAACGCGGCGGACGCCAAGAAGCTGGTCCAGGAGGGCGGCGGGATCCCCGGCGGCCAGCTGAAGATCTCGTACAACGCGGACACCGGCTCGCACAAGGAGTGGGTCGACGCCGTCTGCAACAGCATCAACAACGCGCTGGGCAACAACAAGGCCTGCGCCGGCGCCCCGGTCGGCACCTTCGCCGACTTCCGCAGCCAGGTCTCCCAGCAGAAGCTGACCGGCCCCTGGCGTGCGGGCTGGCAGATGGACTACCCGCTGATCCAGAACTTCCTGCAGCCGACCTACTACACGAACGCCTCGTCCAACGACGGCAAGTGGAGCAGCAAACAGTTCGACTCCCTGATCGACAAGGCCAACGCCGAGTCCGACAAGGCCAAGGCCGTCTCCACCTTCCAGGACGCGGAGAGGGTCCTCGCCGAACAGATGCCCGTCATCCCGCTCTGGTACCAGAACGGCAGCGCCGGCTACTCGGACCGGATCACCAACGTCTCGCTGAACCAGTTCAGCGTCCCGGTGTACGAGCGGATCACGGTCAAGTAGGACCCGGAAGCCGGGTGGCCGGTGCACACCCCGCACCGGCCACCCGGCTTCCCCATCCCGAGCAACTGCCCCCGCGACCCCCGGAGCCCCTCATGGGACGTTATGTGATCCGGCGGCTGCTGCAGATGATCCCGGTCTTCTTCGGCACCACGCTGTTGATCTTCCTCATGGTGAACGTGATGGGTGACCCCATTGCGGGTCTCTGCGGCGAGCGCCAGTGCGATCCTGCGACCGCTGCCCGGCTCCGCACGGAATTCGGCCTCGATAAGCCGGTCTGGCAGCAGTACGTCACCTACATGGGCAATGTCTTCACCGGCGACTTCGGCACCGCGTTCAACGGCCAGAAGGTCACCGAGCTGATGGCCACCGCCTTCCCCATCACCCTCAGGCTCACCATCGTCGCGATCGTCTTCGAGATCGTCATCGGCATCAGCCTCGGCGTCGTCACCGGCCTGCGGCGCGGCCGGCCCGTCGACACCACCGTGCTGATCCTGACCCTCGTCGTGATCTCCGTCCCGACGTTCGTCACCGGTCTGCTGCTCCAGCTCCTCCTCGGTGTCCAGTGGGGCATCATCAAGCCGTCCGTCTCCCCGGAGGCACCGGTCAACGAGCTGCTCGTCCCCGGACTCGTTCTCGCCTCCGTCTCCCTGGCGTACGTCACCCGGCTCACCCGCACCTCGATCGCCGAGAACGCCCGCGCCGACTATGTCCGTACCGCCGTCGCGAAGGGTCTCCCCAGGCGCCGGGTCGTCGTCCGGCACCTGCTGCGCAACTCGCTGATCCCCGTCGTCACCTTCATCGGTACGGACGTGGGCGCCCTGATGGGAGGGGCGATCGTCACCGAGCGCATCTTCAACATCCACGGCGTCGGCTACCAGCTCTACCAGGGCATCCTGCGCCAGAACTCCCAGACCGTCGTCGGGTTCGTCACCATCCTGGTCCTCGTCTTCCTGGCGGCCAACCTGGTCGTCGACCTCCTGTACGCCGTGCTCGACCCGAGGATCCGCTATGCCTGAGCAGACGCCGGACGAAGCGATTTCCGCGGGAGGAGCGGGTGCGGGGATGGGCCTTGCCGTCGAAGAAGGGGAGACGCTGGAGAAGACCCCGGGCGGCCCCGAGGGGACCGGACCCGCGGAGAAGCCGCGCAGTCTCTGGTCGGACGCCTGGCGCGACCTGCGCCGCAACCCGGTCTTCATCATCTCCGCCCTGATCATCCTCTTCCTGGTGATCATCTCGATCTGGCCGTCGCTGATCGCGGACCAGGACCCCCTCAACTGCGATCTGGGCAAGGCCCAGGAGGGCTCCCAGCCCGGCCATCCGTTCGGCTTCGACGGACAGGGCTGCGACGTCTACACCCGTACCGTCTACGGAGCCAGGGCCTCGGTCACCGTCGGCGTCTGCGCCACCCTCGGGGTCTCGCTCCTCGGCGGCATCCTGGGCGGGCTGGCCGGCTTCTTCGGCGGCTGGTGGGACTCGGTCCTCTCCCGCATCACCGACGTCTTCTTCGGCATCCCGGTCGTCCTCGGCGGTCTGGTCTTCCTCTCCGTGGTGACCGGCTCCACCGTCTGGCCGGTGATCGGCTTCATCGTCCTGCTGGGCTGGCCGCAGATCGCCCGTATCGCCCGCGGCTCGGTCATCACCGCCAAACAGAACGACTACGTGCAGGCGGCCCGCGCGCTCGGCGCCTCCAACACCCGGATGATGCTCCGCCACATCACCCCGAATGCCATCGCCCCGGTCATCGTCGTCGCGACCATCGCCCTCGGTACGTACATCTCGCTGGAGGCGACCCTCTCGTACCTCGGTGTCGGACTGAAACCACCGGCGGTCTCCTGGGGCATCGACATCTCCGCAGCCTCCCCGTACATCCGCAACGCCCCGCACATGCTGCTCTGGCCCGCCGGGGCGCTGGCGATCACCGTGCTCGCGTTCATCATGCTCGGCGACGCGGTGCGCGACGCCCTCGACCCCAAGCTGCGCTGAGGAGCCCGCTGCGATGTTGCTCGAAGTGCGCGATCTGCACGTGGAGTTCCACACCCGGGACGGGGTGGCCAAGGCTGTCAACGGGGTCAACTACTCGGTGGCCGAGGGCGAGACGCTCGCCGTGCTCGGCGAGTCCGGCTCCGGCAAGTCGGTCACCGCGCAGGCGATCATGGGGATCCTCGACATGCCGCCCGGGAAGATCAGCGGCGGCGAGATCGTCTTCAAGGGCCGCGATCTGCTGAAACTGAAGGCGGAGGAGCGCCGGAAGGTCCGCGGTCAGCAGATGGCCATGATCTTCCAGGATGCCCTGTCCTCCCTCAACCCCGTGCTCAGCGTGGGGGAACAGCTCGGCGAGATGTTCGTGGTGCACCGAGGGGCGTCCCGCAAGGACGCCAGGCTGAAGGCCATCGAGCTGATGGACCGGGTCCGCATCCCCGCCGCGAAGGAACGGGTCGGGAACTACCCGCACCAGTTCTCCGGCGGCATGCGCCAGCGCATCATGATCGCCATGGCGCTGGCGCTGGAACCGGCGCTGATCATCGCTGACGAACCCACCACCGCCCTCGATGTGACCGTCCAGGCCCAGGTGATGGACCTCCTCGCCGAGCTCCAGCGCGAGCTCAAGATGGGCCTCATCCTGATCACCCACGACCTGGGCGTGGTCGCCGATGTCGCCGACTACATCGCCGTGATGTACGCGGGCCGGATCGTCGAGTCGGCCCCCGTCCACGAGATCTACAAGGCGCCCGCCCACCCGTACACCAAGGGCCTGCTCCGGTCGATTCCGCGGCTGGACCAGAAGGGCCAGGAGCTGTACGCCATCAAGGGGCTGCCGCCCAACCTGCTGCGCATCCCGCCCGGCTGCGCCTTCAACCCGCGCTGCCCGATGGCCCAGGAGATCTGCCGCGGCGAGGTGCCGCCGCTGTTCGAGGTGGCCGAACACCGCGAGAGCGCCTGCTACTTCTGGAAGGAGACGCTCGATGCGCGCTGAACAGGGGAGCATGCGCGCGGGCGGCGAACCCATTCTGGAGGTCATCGACCTCGTCAAGCACTACCCGCTGACCCAGGGCATCCTGATCAAGAAGCAGATCGGTGCGGTCAAGGCGGTCGACGGTGTCTCGTTCCAGCTGGCCGCGGGCGAGACCCTCGGCATCGTGGGGGAGTCCGGCTGCGGCAAGTCGACCGTCGCCAAGATGCTCGTCCATCTGGAACAGCCGACGTCCGGCGCGATCAAGTACAAGGGCGAGGACATCACGAAGCTGTCCGGGCGTGCGCTGAAGGCCGTGCGCCGCAACATCCAGATGGTGTTCCAGGACCCGTACACGTCGCTCAATCCGCGGATGACGGTCGGCGACATCATCGGGGAGCCGTACGAGATCCACCCCGAGGTCGCGCCCAGGGGCGAGCGGCGGCGCAAGGTGCAGGACCTGCTCGATGTCGTCGGCCTCAACCCGGAGTACATCAACCGCTATCCGCACCAGTTCTCCGGCGGCCAGCGCCAGCGCATCGGCATCGCCCGCGGGCTGGCCCTCAACCCCGAGATCATCGTCGCCGACGAACCGGTCTCGGCCCTCGACGTCTCCGTACAGGCCCAGGTCGTCAACCTGCTCGACCGGCTGCAGGCGGAGTTCAACCTGAGTTACGTCTTCATCGCGCACGACCTCTCGATCGTCCGGCACATCTCCGACCGGGTGGGCGTGATGTATCTGGGCAGGCTCACCGAGATCGGTACGGACGAGCAGATCTACGATCACCCCACGCACCCGTACACCCAGGCTCTGCTGTCCGCGGTGCCGGTGCCGGACCCGATGGCGCGCGAGTACCGCGAGCGGATCATCCTGCACGGCGACGTGCCGTCCCCGGCCAACCCGCCGTCCGGCTGCCGCTTCCGTACCCGCTGCTGGAAGGCGCGGGAGCGGTGCGAAGTGGAGGTGCCGCTGCTCGCGGTCCCGGCCGTCTTCCGCCTGACGGACACCGCGGCCGCACACGATTCGGCGTGCCATTTCGCGGAGGAGAAGCAGGTGGTGCCACCGGAGGAGCTGAGGGAGGCGCCGGAGGCGGAGCCGGTGGAGCCCGGGGCACCCCAGGAGCCGGGCGGGTCCGGCGAGCCGGCTGCGCCCGACGACGGCGCGGGCAAGGGCGACGGACCGGCACCCCCGTCCGGAGGCGCGCACGCCGACTGACCGCGGCCGGACCCGCCCGGCCGGCGGAAGGCGTCGGGGGTCTCCCTCCGGGCCTTCGAGCCCGGGGGAGACCGAGGACGGAGCGCCCGCCTACCTGTCCAGCCCCAGCGCCCGCTTCAGGAAGTCCACCTGCAACAGGAGCAGATTCTCCGCAACCTGCTCCTGCGGAGTCATGTGCGTGACCCCGCTCAGCGGCAGCACCTCATGCGGCCGCCCGGCCGAGAGCAGCGCCGACGACAGCCGCAGCGAGTGCGCGACCACCACGTTGTCGTCCGCCAGCCCGTGGATGATCATCATCGGCCGGACCTGGTCCGCAGCCTCGGACAGACCCTCGTCGGTGAGGAGCGAGTTGTACGCGTACACCTCGGGCTGCTCGGCCGGATCGCCGAGATAGCGCTCGGTGTAGTGCGTGTCGTACAGCCGCAGGTCCGTCACCGGCGCACCCACCACTGCCGCATGGAAGACGTCCGGCCGCCGGAGCGCGGCCATGGCCGCCAGGTATCCGCCGTACGACCAGCCGCGGATCGCCACCTTGGAGAGATCCAGCGGGAACCTTTCGGCGAGTGCGTGCAGCGCGTCCACCTGGTCGTCGAGGCTGAGGACGAAATTGTTCTTGACCGCCTTCTCCCAGCCGGGTGAGCGCCCCGGTGTGCCCCGGCCGTCCGCGACGACGACCGCGAAGCCCTGATCGGCGAACCACTGCGACGTCAGGTGCGGATTATGGGCGGCGAGGACCCGCCGCGCGTGCGGTCCACCATACGGATCCATCAGGACCGGAAGCGGACCATCCGACTCCTGATAGCCGGTGGGGAGCAGCACGGCGCACGGAATCCGCCGTGCGCCCCCCTCGGTGAACTGCACCCGGGCCGTCAGCACCGGCTCCTCCGCGTGGTTCGCGACCGTCGCGACCTGCTTGCCGCTCCGGAGCACCCGCACCTCCGTGCCGGGCCGCTCCGGCGACGCCGAGACCAGCACGGTCACCTCGCCCGCCCGGACCGCGGAGTGCACCCCCGCCCCCTCGGAGAGCCGCTCCACGCCCAGCTCATTGACCCGGTAGACATGGCTCTGCCCGATCTCCGGCTCCGCCGCGTCCTCGCCCGCCGAAGCCGACACCAGGACGTCCGACTCACCGATGTCCAGGACCGCCTGGATCTGCAACTGCGCCCCGGTCAGCGGCCGGTCGCCGACCGCGAGGACCCGAGCCCCGCCCTCGTCCGCGATCCGCACGAGCCGCCCGTCCGGCGCCCACGCCGGAACCCCGGGGAACAGGTCCAGCCACACCGGGTCCTCGTCGACGTGAACCGTCCGCGTCGCACCGCTCTCCGTGTCCACCGCGAGGAAGAGCTGACTGCGCTGGTCACGGGCCTGCACCAGGATCAGCGGGGCGCCGTCCGACGACCAGTGCACCTGCGCCAGATACGGATACCGGGCCCGGTCCCACACCACCTCGGTACGGGCCCCGTCCAGGTCCGTCACCAGAAGCCGTACCTCCGCGTTGGGCGTCCCCGCCGCCGGGTACGCGACCTCGGCGGGCCTGCGGTCGGGGTGCGCCGGGTCGGCGATCCACCACCGCTTCACCGCACTGTCGTCGACCCTTGCCACCAGCAGCCGGTCCGACTCCGGCGACCACCAGAAGCCGCGCGAGCGCTCCATCTCCTCGGCCGCGATGAACTCCGCGAGACCGTACGAGATGTGCGCGTCCTCCGGCTCCGCGAGCGCCCGGTCCCCGTCACCCTCCGCCCCCACGACGCGCAATGCGCCCTTCGACACGTACGCGACATGGCGCCCGTCGGGCGACGGACGCGGGTCCAGCACCGGGCCCGGTACCGGCAGCGCGCGGGCCGTCCCGGCCCTCAACTCGGCGACGTACACCTTCCCGGAGAGCGCGAACGCCGCCAACTCGGCTGCGGAGTCGACCGCATAGCCGACGATCCCCGCGGACCCCTCGCGGCTCCGCTCGCGCCGCGCCCGCTCCTGCGGGGACAGCTTCTCCGCCGAACCGCCCAGCAGCGCCTCCGGGTCGGCCACGACCCGCTCCTTCGGCGTGGAACCGTCCGCCAGGTCCAGCACCCACAGCCGGTTGGTGCGGTCCGTGCCGGAGGCCGACCGCAGGAAGATCACTCGCTCCCCGTCCGGTGAGACGGTGAACGCCCGCGGAGCACCGAGGGTGAACCGCTGTGTCCTGGCGTGCTGACGGGGAAACGAGAGCTTCTGCGAGGTCATACTCCCGAATTTTAGGGCCTGATCGGAGCGGGAACGACAGAACTGGGTACAGCGCCCGACCGTCCGGTCGTGCGCCCCTCGTGCTGCTGTGCCCCGATCAATGCCATGGCACGGATAGTTATGATCCGTAGCGCTTGGTGGGTATGAACCTGCTGGCTCCATGTGTGCTGCCCGTCCCGACCGTACTGATGGAGGTGAACCGCCGTGGCACTCTCGATTTCGGCGGTGGTGCTGCTGGCGATCGTCGTCTTCCTGCTGATCCGGAAAGCCGGACTGAAGGGCGGACATGCGGTGGTCTGCATGCTGCTCGGTTTCTATCTCGCGAGTTCGTCCATTGCGCCCACCATCTCGGAGCTGACCACGAATGTGGCCGGAATGATCGGCGACATCAAGTTCTGATCCGGGGCCCCTTCGGATCATGCCGGGCTCGCGGGGCCCGGCAGGCGCAGCTGCGACGGGCCCCGGCCCCCTCCGTGGTCGGCCCGCAGGGCAGTCGGCTCGTAGGGTGGGTCCCATGACGGACCTTCCCGCCCGTCGTCTGCTCCTGGTGCATGCGCACCCCGACGACGAGTCGATCAACAACGGCGCCACCATGGCCCTGTACGCAGCCCGGGGCGCCCGGGTCACTCTGGTGACCTGCACGCGCGGCGAGGAGGGCGAGGTCATCCCGCCCGGACTCGCCCATCTCACGGCCGACCGGGACGACACCCTGGGCGACCACCGCATCGGTGAACTCGCTGCCGCGATGAAGGAGCTCGGGGTCACCGACCACCGTTTCCTCGGCGGACCCGGACGGTTCCGGGACTCCGGAATGATGGGTGCCGAGCAGAATCACCGCCCCGGCGCCTTCTGGAACACGGACGTGGACGAGGCCGCCGGGTACCTCGTGGAGGTGATCCGCTCGGTACGTCCGCAGGTCCTCGTCACGTACGACCCCGACGGCGGGTACGGGCACCCCGACCACATCCAGGCGCACCGCGTCGCGATGCGCGCCGCGGACCTGGCAGCCGACCCCGCGTACCGCGGCGGACCAGGTGCCCCGCACGCCATCGACAAAATCTACTGGAACCGGGTGCCGCGCTCCGTCGCCGAACAGGCCTTCGCGCGGCTGCGCTCGACGGCCCCCGACGCCTTCCCGGGGATCGCCGCGATCGACGACGTACCGGGTGTGGTGAACGACACCCGGATCACCACGGAGATCGACGGTGCCGCCCACGCGGCGGCCAAGACGGCGGCGATGCGGGCACACCGCACCCAGATCGCCGTGGACGGCCCGTTCTTCGCCCTCTCGAACGATCTGGGTCAGCCCGTCTTCACCACCGAGTACTACGAGTTGGTACGCGGAACGTCCGGAGCGCCCGCGGGTGCACGGGAACACGATCTCTTCGCAGGCGTACCGGGCGCATCGGGTGCGGAGGACGTGCCAGGGGCTGAGTCGGGAGCACGGTCATGAGCAGCGGCAAGCAGCGCCGGCCCCGCACCGACACCCCGCCCCGGGAGCCCGCGCCCACCGGTCTCGCCGCACCCCTGAACCCGGGCCGCATCGGGGCCTACCTGGGCCTCGCGGTCCTCGGCGCGCTCGTCGGGCTCGCGGGAGCGTTGGTCCAAGCCGCCTGGTTCCCGGCCGGTTTGCTGCTCGCGCTGGTGGCCTGCGCCGGACTGTTCTACGGGGGTCGCCTGCTCACCGGGACCCAGATCGGCGCCCTCGCGCCCGCCGCGGGCTGGCTGGTTTCGGTCATTGTTGTGCTCGGTGGACGGCCGGAGGGCGACTACGTCTTCGGAGACGAACTGGGGCTCACCCTCTTCACGCTGGGAGGGATGGCCGTCGCTGTGATGTGTGCCACCATGTCGCGGTCGCCCCAACAGGGCGCCGACAACGGCCGACCTGGCAAGTAATGTGCCACGTCCGATCCCGTAATGCTCCCTGTCCGTCCGGGAGGCGCACCGTCGTTTCCCCGGTCGCGGAGTTTCTGTCGGTGGCGGCCAGTATGGTGGTTCGCGCGCCGAGCCGTCCCCTGGCCTGCGGCATGGGGGAAGTACGGGCGGCGGAGCCAATCGGGAGAACCTGCTTTGAGTCGTGAAACTGACAGTTCGTCCACCGGCCCCAAGGGGCGCGGGGGAGCCGCGTATCCCTCGGGTACGCCGCCGTACGGATCACGCCAGTATCCGTCGCTGCACCCTTCGCAGGACGCCCCGGAGGAGACCCCGGAGCCTGCGGATACGCCTCAGTCCGAAGAGCCGAGGACCGAGACGACGCTGACGACGCGTATCCGGATCAACATCCCCGGCTCGCGGCCCATCCCGCCGGTCGTGATGCGTACGCCGATGAGCGACGCCGACGCGGACGCCACGCGTGAGCGCACGGGCAGCACGCCGCGCCCGGGAGCACCCGTGTCCGGCGGTGCGCCCGGTGCGTCGAGCGGGCCGGGCGCGTCGGGTGGACCGGCCACCGACGCGAGAGACGGCTCCGCGAGCGCGGAGCCGAGCGCCGAGAAGCCGGCCAAGGAGAAGAGCGGCAGCGACTGGTTCGCCCCCCGCAAGGCACCGACGAACACCTCGGTGGTCGACACCGCGGCCGGCAATGCCGCCGCTGCCGGATCCGCCGGTGCGGGCGGGGGTGCCGGGTCCGGTGCTCCCACCCCGCCGCGCGCCGATCTGCCGTACTTCTCGGACGGCCCGCAGCGCACCGGCGACCAGGGCGCACCCCGCCCAGGCGACGACTCCGCGGTCCCGGGCGGGCCGCGCGCCACGCCGAATCCCGGCGTGCGTACGCCGGGCCCGTCCGGCCCGACGACCGGCCCGGTCACCGGCACCTCGTCCCTGACTCCCCGCCTCGGCGGACCGGACGGCCCCGGCCCCGGTTCCGGCCCGGCAGGTCCGGGTGCAGGCCAGGCGCGTCCCGGCGGACCGTCCGCTCCCGGCGCCCCCGGTGGCGTACCCCCGCGGATGTCCGACGACACGGCCGTCCTCACACCGCAGTTCGCACGGCCCGGCCCCGGCGGCCATGTCTCGGGGGATACGCTCAACAGCGGTATCCCTGTCGTCCCGCCGGAGCACCGCTCGGCGTCCGCCCCGTCCCCGTTCTCGAACGCGGGCGGCCCGGGGGGTCCCGGTCCGCGCGCCGACCTGTCGCCCCGGATCCCGAACGACCCGATGGGCAGCGGACCGGCAGGACCGGGCGGCCCCGCCGCCCAGGCGACCGCCCCCGCCCGCCCTGCCCCGGCCCCCGCGAAGAAGAAGGGCCGCTCGAAGCCGGTCCTGCTCGGCGCGGGCGTCGTTGTCCTGGCCGGTTTCGCCTACGGCGCGGGGCTGTTGATGAACCACTCCGAGGTCCCCAAGGGCACCACCGTCCTCGGCGTCGACATCGGCGGCGGCACGAAGGAGCAGGCTGTCGCCAAGCTGGACGCGGCTCTCGGCGAGCGCGCCAAGACCCCTCTCCAGCTCTCCGTCGACGGCAAGAACGAGAAGCTCGCCCCGGAGAAGGCCGGTCTCGCGCTGGACAGCGTGGAGACCGTGCGCGGCGCCGCCGGCAGCGACTACAACCCGGTCTCGGTGATCGGCTCCCTCTTCGGCGCCGAGCGCAAGGCCGACCCGGTGATCCCGGTCGACGAGGAGAAGCTCGGGGTCGCGCTGACGGACCTGGCGGGCGTGTCCGGTTCCGCCAACGACGGCACGATCAAGTTCGAGCCGGGCAAGGCCGTCGCGGTCCCCGGCAAGGCGGGCAAGACGCTGGACGTCAACAGGTCGATGATCTCGGTACGGGACGCGTACCGCGCCCAGGTGCAGACGGGCAAGGCGGCCACGGTCCAACTGCCGGTCACCACTCGCCAGCCCACCATCGCGCAGGCCGAACTGGACCGGGCGATGAAGGACTTCGCGCAACCCGCGATGTCCGGCCTCATCACGATCAAGGCAGGGCCCAAGCAGATCCAGTTCGGACCGGCGAGGTCGCTGCCGCAGATCCTCTCCATGAAGGCGGTCGGCGGCCGGCTGGTCGAGGTCTACGACAAGGCCGCGATCGACACCCTCTGTGACGGCGTCTTCGACGGCATCATGATCACCAAGGGTGACGGCAAGAAGCACCAGCTCAGTGCGGACGACGTGGCACACGCCATGCAGACCGCGCTGCTCGGCAAAACCTCCACCGAGCGCACCGTCACCATCGCCCTCGACGGCAACGGATAGCACCACCGAAGCACGGATCCCATGACGCCGTCCCCCGTTCCGGGGGCGGCGTCATGCGTGGGGCATGACATCTGTCATCCCCGATCCACGACGCGTGACCCTGCCGGGCGGACACCCCGCCCCGCCAGGCTGGACGCATGACAACGACAGCCACCGAAGTCACCACCGCGCACGCCGCGGTGGTCAGCTTCGACCAGGTCAGCAAGGCGTACGGAGACGTACGCGCCGTCGACGGGCTCACCCTCGACCTGCACCCCGGCGAGACCGTGGCGCTCCTCGGCCCCAACGGCGCCGGCAAGTCCTCCGCTCTCGACCTGCTCCTCGGCCTGCGCACCGCGGACTCCGGCACGGTCCGGCTCTTCGGCGTGTCCCCGCAGGAGGCGATCGCCAAGGGCCGGGTCGGCGCGATGCTGCAGACCGGCGGCCTGATGGAGGACGTCACCGTCGAGGAGATCGTCCGGCTCGTCTGCGATCTGCACCCGCGGCCGTACCCGGTCGGCGACGTGCTGGCCCGCGCGGGCATCGCGTCGATCGCCGACCGGATGGTCAACAAGCTCTCCGGCGGCCAGGAGCAGCGCGTACGGTTCGCGCTCGCCACCGCCGGGGCCCATGACCTGATCGTCCTCGACGAGCCGACCACCGGCATGGACGTCACCGCCCGCCAGGCGTTCTGGGCCACCATGCGGGAACAGGCCGAGCAGGGCCGTACCGTTCTGTTCGCCACCCACTACCTCGAAGAGGCCGACGCGATCGCCGACCGCGTCCTCGTCCTCCACAAGGGCCGGCTCCTCGCCGACGGCACCGCCGCCGAGATCAAGGCGAAGGCCGGAGCCCGCCGGATCTCGTTCGAACTGGAGGGCGCGGTCGACGAATCGGCCCTGCGCGGCCTGCCGTTCCTTTCCGCGCTCGACATCAGCGGCAACCGGGTCCGTATCCAGTCGCACAACGCCGACGCGACCGTTCACGCGGTCTACGCACTCGGCCTCTACCCGCGCGAACTCGAAGTCGCAGGACTCGGCCTGGAGCAGGCCTTCGTCGCCATCACCGAGGCCGAGGAGGCCAGGACCGCATGCTGAATTTCTTCTCGTGGGCGCTCATCAAACTCGAAGTGACCCGCACCCTGCGGAACAAGAAGTTCATGTTCTTCTCGATCATCTATCCGTCCTTCATCTACCTGCTGATCTCCGGCACCCGGAACACCACCGACAAGGTCCCGCACAGCGATCTGACCCTGCAGGCGTTCTTCATGGTCTCGATGGCCTCCTTCGGTGCGCTGACCGCCGTCCTCATGGGCAACAGTGAGCGCATCGCCAAGGAGCGCGAGAAGGGCTGGGTCCGCCAGCTGCGCCTCACCCCGTTGCCCAGCCGCGGCTACGTCCTGGCGAAGATCGCCAGTGCCGCGATGGTCACCCTGCCGTGCATCGTGGTCGTGTTCCTGGTCGCCGCCGTCGTCAAGCACGTACGGATGGAGACCTGGCAGTGGTTCGCACTGACCGGGGTCATCTGGGCCGGATCGCTGGTCTTTGCCGCGCTCGGGGTCGCCATCGGCTACATCGCCAGCGGGGACGCGGTCCGCCCGATCACCATGATCATCTATTTCGGTCTGTCGGTCCTCGGCGGCCTGTGGATGCCGAGCGCGACCTTCCCGCAGTGGCTCCAGAACATCTCCGAGTGGCTGCCCACCCACGCGTACGCTGCACTCGGCCAGGCGGTCGAGATGGGCGGCTCGCCGCACGCCAAGGACGTCGCCATCCTCTGCGTCTACTTCCTGCTCTTCGCGGGCGGCGCGGCCTGGCTCTACCGGAAGGACACCCTGAAGGCGTGAACGACGACGAGACGTTCGTGGGTATTGGGCGCCCGCCGGCCAACCGCCGTCAGGTGGGCGTCAAGCTGCTCTGGATCGGCATCTGGCTCGCGTTCATGAGTGCCCCGGTCAAGGACATCATCGACGGCAACCACACCTCGTGGGCCGCCGCGCTGGGCGCCCTCGGCCTGCTGGTCTTCGTCGGGACGTACCTGGTCCTGGTCTTCCGCCACACCTCGAAGGTGCTGGACCGCCGCCGGGTCGGGGCGACGATCGCCTTCCTCGGCGCCCTGGCGGCCGTCCTCTCCCTGACGCTGGGCACCCCGTGGCTGGTCCTCTTCGTGTACGTCTCCGTCACCGTCGGGGCCACCCTGCCCCTGCGGACCGCCGGCCGGCTGATTCCCGTCGTCACCGCCGTACTCGTCGGCATCGGCCTGACCGGCGACCACCCGCGTGATGTCATCACCGCCCTGGTCTTCCCCGCCCTGCTCGGCGGGTTCGCCATGACCGGCGTACGGCAGATGATCCGCACGACGATAGAGCTGCGCGAGGCCCGCGCCACCGTCGCCCAGCTCGCCGCCAACGAGGAGCGGCTGCGGCTCGCCCGCGATCTGCACGACCTGCTCGGCCACTCCCTCTCCCTGATCACGCTCAAGAGCGAGCTGGCGGGGCGGATGCTCCCCGACCGCCCCGACCAGGCGGCGCTTCAGGTCGCCGACATCGAACAGGTCAGCCGCCAGGCGCTGGTGGACGTCCGCAGTGCGGTCACCGGCTACCGGCGGCCCACCCTCCCCGGCGAACTGGCAGGGGCGCGTACGGCACTCGCCGCCGCGGGCATCATCGCCGACATCCCGGCGGACGCCCCCGCCGAGCTCCCCGAGAAACCGGAGGAGGTCCTCGCCTGGGCGCTGCGGGAAGCCGTCACCAATGTCGTACGCCACAGCGGCGCCCGCCGCTGCGCGGTCACGCTCACCCCCCGGCAGACGCTCGACGGCCGGGTCCTCGAACTCACGGTGGCGGACGACGGCCGGGGCGGCTCCGGAACGAAGCCGGGCAACGGCCTCACCGGCATCAGCGAACGACTCGCCACCATCGACGGCACGCTGGCCACCCGGGCCACCAGCTCCGATTCCGGTAAAGGCTTCACCCTCACCCTCAGTGTTCCGCTCGGATCCGCCCTAGGATCCGGTGAATGAGCATGATCAGACTCCTCCTTGCCGAGGACCAGTCCATGGTGCGCGAGGCCCTCGCGGCGCTGCTCGGCCTGGAACCCGACATCGAGGTGGTGGCCCAGGTCGCCCGCGGTGACGAGGTCCTCGCGGCGGCCCGGGAGAATGCCGTCGATGTCGCCCTCCTCGACATCGAGATGCCGGGCATGACCGGCATCGAAGCGGCGGGCGTGCTGCGCCGGGAGCTCCCGGCCGTGAAGGTCGTCGTCGTCACGACCTTCGGCCGCCCCGGCTATCTGCGCCGGGCGATGGAGTCGGGCGCGGACGCGTTCCTGGTGAAGGACGCCCCGGCGTCCCAACTCGCGGAAGCCGTACGGAAGGTGCTCGCCGGCGAACGCGTCATCGATCCGACCCTGGCGGCCGCCGCGCTTGCCGACGGCGCGAGCCCACTGACCGAGCGCGAACGCGACGTGCTGTGCACGGCGGCCGACGGTTCCACCAATGCGGAGATCGCCACAGCCCTCCATCTCTCGCAGGGCACGGTCCGCAACTACCTGTCCACGGCGATCCAGAAGACGGCGGCACGCAACCGGGCGGAAGCGGTGCGCATCGCGAGCGAGAAGGGCTGGCTGTAGCGTCCGCCCCGGGATCTCCGAGGTGTGGGTGCGGGCCGACCGGCGTCACGAGGGGTGGGGCGCCGGACTGGTGCGCGCCGCCGAGGACGAGGCTCTGGCGCGTGGCTGCACCTCCGTGATCGTCTCGTCGATGTCCTTCCAGGCGCCCGGTTTCTACCGCCGACAGGGCTACCTGGAGACCGGGAGCGGCGGTGGGCTCCCGGGCAGCCACACCCGCCATCACTTCTTCAAGGAGTTGGAACGGACGGAGAACGCCGGCTAGGTCCTGTCCCGGTGTTTCAGGCGCGCGTCTCCTTGTCGAGATGGGCGAACACCACCACGTTGTCCTTGTAGTCCTTGGCCTTCCTGTCGTAGTTGCCGCCGCACGTGATCAGGCGGAGCTGGGCGGACGGGGTGTCGGCGTACACCCGTTTGTCGGGGAAGTTCGCCTTGCTGAAGGTCTCCACCGAGTCGACCTTGAACGAGGCGACGCCGCCGTCCGCCCGCGTGATGTCGACCGTGGCGCCCGGTTTCAGGAACCGGAGCTGCAGGAACACCGCAGGGCCGGTCGTCGTATCGACGTGACCTGCGACGATGGACGCGCCGGGCTCACCCGGCGTCGCGCCGTCCTTGAACCAGCCCACCAGGTTCTTGTCGTTGGGGGGCGGGGCGTTGAGCTGTCCGGTCGGGCCGATGGACAGGCGGGTGAAGGGGGCGTCGACGGCGATCGTCGGGATCCGGAGCCGCTTCGGCTCGGAGCGGGGCATGGACAGCCCCTGGCGGGAAGCGGAGGCCGAGGGGGCGCCGGGGGTCGAGGGGGCGGCTGCCGGGGGGGCGGCTGCCGGGGCTCCGGGAACGCCGGGCCCGGGGACGGCGGGTGCGAGCACCGCCGGGGTGGTCAACGGCTTGTTGTCGTCCGAGATGCCGAGGGAGTTGTAGATCAGGAGCAGGCCCAGCCCTGTCGCTGCTGCGGGCCAGAGCAGGGCGCGGCCGATGGCGGGGGAGCCAGGCCGGGAGGGGGTGGAATCGGGCGACTGCGGGGCGGCCATGGGAGCGTGCCTTTCTTCTGTCCTTCTTCTGTGTGGCATCAGTCAGTTGGTGCTCGGTCAGCCGGCGGAACCGGGGAAACGCAGCCGCCGCGACCGCCGCCCCGGGGGACGGCGACCGCGACAGCTGCGCGAGATCAGCGGTTCAGTTCGTTCAGGCCACCGCGCCGCCCGTGGTCTGACGGCGGCGCACCTTGTACGCACCGACGCCGAGCCCACCGATGAGCAACGCCGAACCGGCAGCCAGACCGCCACCGGTCACCGCGGTCCCGCCGCCACCGGTGTGGACGCCACCGCGGGGCTTGTCGCCCTTGCTGCCGTGGCCCCAGCCGCCCTTGTCGCCGTGGCCGCCTTGCTCGCCCTTGCCGCCCGAGCCGCCCTCGTCGCCGCCGGAGCTGCCCTCGTCGCCGACGGAGCCTCCTTCGTCGCTGCCGCCCTCGTCGCCGCCGGAGTCGTTGCCGGGCTGCCACTCCTTGGCCACCGTCATGGCCATGGCGCCGCCACCGGTGTGGACGCCGCCGCGGGGCTTGTCGCCCTTGCCGCCGTGGTTGCCCTTCTCGCCCCAGCCGCCCTTCTCGCCGTGGTCGCCCTTCTCGCCCTTCTCGCCCTTGCCGCCCCAGCCGCCCTTCTCGCCCTTCTCGCCCTTGCCGCCCTTCTCGCCGTGGTCGCCCTTCTCGCCCTTGCCGCCCTTCTCGCCGTGGTCGCCCTTTTCGCCCTCGTCGCCGTGGTCGCCCTTGTCGCCGTCGGTCCAGTCGCCGTCGCCCCAGGCGGCCTCGTCGCCACCTTCGTCGCTGCCGCCCTCGTCGCCGCCGGAGTCGTTGCCGGGCTGCCACTCCTTGGCCACCGTCATGGCCATGGCGCCACCTCCGGTGTGGACGCCGCCGCGGGGCTTGTCGCCTTGGCCCCAGCCGCCCTTTTCGCCCTTGCTGCCGTGGTGGCCCTTGTCGCCCTTGTCGCCCCAGCCGCCCTTCTCGCCCTTGTCGCCGTGGTGACCCTTTTCGCCCTCGTCGTCGTCGCCCTTGTCGCCCTTCTCGCCCTCGTCGTCGTGGTCGCCCTTCTCGCCCTTCTCGCCGTGGCCACCCTTGTGGCCGTGGTGGCCCTTTTCGCCGCGGTCGTCGCCGCGGTCGCCGTGCTCATCGCCGCGGTCGTCGCCGCGGTCGCCGTGCTCATCGCTGCTGGAGGAGGAACCGCCGTCCCAGCCATCGGTCAAGGTGATGGCATGGGCAGCGGGACTCGTGATGGCGAGGACCGCGGTGATCGCGGCCGAAGCGAACAGTGTGCGGGCAGAGCGCATCTGAACACATTCCTTTCGACGCGACTGCGATGAGTGACGGGCTGTCGACTCAAAGTGACGCAGTTGCGACGTGATCCACCGTTAACCGGAATGCGACTTGGCGCCATCGGGAAACTGTGCATTGGAGCTACGCCGTGAGCCCTTCGGGTGGCGAATTACCGATAATCACCCATCGGACTGCATATCGTGGCGTAATCAGGTTTGGCGCCGCAGGCACACCCGTTTGCTGACACTTCCTCATGGTGACGCGCCGTGCGATCGGGGCGGCGAGACCCTCGCGGTCGGCTCCAACCTGCTTGCAGCGACGGCTGGTTGGCGATGTCCTGTACGCAGGTGATCGCCCGGGGGGTGCCCTCCGCGTCACTCAAGAGGCCCTGCGGGGCCAGTGCGAGAAGCGGCGCGCGTGGCAGGCAGGAGAGATCGGGAGACCTCCGGACCTGCGCGGCTCCCGTTCCGACCCGATGTGGTGCACTCGCCGGGCTCGACCACGGGGAGTGCGTACGCGCCGCGGACGTCGCCCGTGCGACGAGGCTGCCGCACAACAGGGCCGCCCCTGTCTTCCGGCGCGAGATCTCGCTGCGCTCGCCCGGCGGTCCGGCGAGGCCACCCGTCACCTCGCCGAACGGCTGGGCGGACATCGCCGAGGTGCTGGCGGGGACCGGTCCCGACTGTGCCGTACGTGCCGACCTGGACGCACTGCCGGGGCTGCTCGGCGAGGTCGATTCGGCCGCCGCGCAGGAACGCACCGAGGCGCAGGACGTCGCCGACGTACAGCGCATGCTCGCCGGTGACGCCGACGTGCGGGCCGCGCTCGACGCGCTGTGGCCGCCGTGTTCGACAGCCGGGAGTCGGCCGTCCGCTCGTACGCGCGGTCCTTCCCCGCCACCTTCGAGACCGCGCACCGGGAGTTCCTGGTCGGCGCCGAGGGCGCCAGGTATCTCGACTTCCTGGCCGGGGCGGGCGCGCTGAACTACGGCCACAACCCCGAGTTCGCCAAGCGCGCCCTGGTCGACTACATCGAGCGCGACGGGCTGACCCACGCCCTCGACCTGGCGACCACCGCCAAACAGGACTTCCTGGAGGCCTTCCAGACGCACATCCTGGCGCCGCGCGGGCTCGACCACCGAGTGCAGTTCTGCAGCCCCTCCGGTACCAACGCGGTGGAAGCGGCGCTGAAGGTCGCCCGGCTCGTCACCGGGCGGACCAACATTGTCGCCTTCGGCGGCGGCTTCCACGGGGTCAGCACGGGCGCGCTCGCCGCCGTGGGCTCGGACTTCTACAAGCAGGGGCTCTACGCCACCCTGCCCAGGACGACCCACATCCCCTTCCCCGACTCCCCGATGGGGCCCTTCGACTCCCTCGATCTGCTCGACCGGCTGGTCCAGGACACCAGTTCCGGCGTGGAGAAGCCGGCCGCCGTCATCGTGGAGACCGTGCAGTGCGAGGGCGGGGTGTACGTCGCCCCGACCGAGTTCCTCGTCGGCCTGCGGAACTGGTGCGACACCCATGGGGTGCTGCTGATCGTCGACGACATCCAGGTCGGCTGCGGCCGCACCGGCACGTTCTTCTCCGTGGCCGGGCACCCGACAGGGTGATCCACATGCGTGATTTCGGGGCGGGTTTCGGTTACCTGATGCGCGGTCAGAAGTGGGTGGGCGGGCACGGGCGGTGGTCCGGCTTCGGACTGCTGCCAGGGCTCGTGACGCTCGCGCTGTACGCGGGTGTGCCCATCGGCCTCGGCTACGGCGCCGACGACCTGACGGCCTGGGCCACCCCCTTCGCCGGCCCCCGCTCCTTCCCCCATTCCCCTACTGCCGGTCGGTCTAATTCAGCAAGGCCCGCGCTGCCCGGGCCCGCCCCCGAACCATCTCCGCCGCCGTCGGCTCCACCGCTTCCACCAGTTCCGCGTACTCCTCCATCTCCTCCGCCCCGCGAAGGAACTCCCCGCTCTGTACGAGCAACTGCGCCCGCTCGTAGCGCAGCCGCGCCGGATGCGAGGGCAGCAGCAGTGACAGGTCCACCGCCCACAGCGCCACTCGCGTGCACTCCGGGCGGACCGCCGCCCACGCCCTGATGTTGTTCAGGATCCGCAGCACGATCTCCAGCGGCCGGGCCGGCACCAGCATCGACGGCTCGAGTGGTGCCCCGGTCGCCCCCGTCACCAGAAGCTGCGCGTCCTGGCCGGTCATCGGCCTGCCGCCGGCGAACGGGTCGGCCAGCACCTGTTCCGCCGGATCACCGAACCCGACGACGAAATGACCCGGCAGCGCCACCCCGTACACCGGAGCGCCCGCCCGCCGCGCCACCTCGATCCACACCACCGAGAGCAGGATCGGCAGCCCGCGCCGGCGCCGCAGCACCTCGTGCAGCAGCGAGGACTGCAGCCGCTGGTAGTCCGTCGATGAGCCCTCGAACCCGCACCGTTCGCCGAGCAGTTCGGCCAGCGCCGAGGCCCAGGCGCGCCCGCCCCGTACCCCGTACGGAAGCAGTCCCGCCAGCCGGTCCAGTTCGATCTGCGCAGCGTCGATCCCGTTCGCGTCCAGTGCCGGGTCGGCCTCCGCGGCCAGCAGCAGGCAGAGCAGCGCGAGGTCAGGGCGTTCGGCGCGGGCCTCCTCGGCGAACTGCCGGCGTGGGTTGAGCCCTGGGTTCATGGGGGACATGCTCCTGCCCCTACGCGGACCGGAAGTGGTGGTACAGGTGATGGGTCACGAAACCCATGCCGTCGTACAGCGCATGTGCCTCCTCATTGTCCGCCTCCACCTGCAGCCACGCCGCCGACGCGCCCTCGTCCAGCGCCTGCCGGGCCAGTGCGGTCATGACGGCGGAGGCCAGGCCCCGCCGCCGGTACGCGGCGTCGACTTCGACGGCCATGAAGCCCGCCCAGCGCCCGTCCACGACACATCGCCCGATCGCGGCAGGCGCCTCGCCCTCCGCGTCACCCGGCACGGTCGCGAACCACACCGAGGGCCCGCTGCCCAGCACCTTCAGTACATGCGGGCCCGGAGTGTCGAAGCGCTGGTACCGGGAGAGCCACGCCTCGTCGATCTCCCGGCTCAGCCGCACCCGCGCAACGTCCGCGTCCAGATCGCCGATCGGTGCCAGAGCCGCGATCCGCACCTGCGCCGTGACCTCGCGCCGCCACCCGTGCTCCTCCAGCTCCGCGCACAGACTCTCCTGTGTGCCCTCCGCGCCCGTCGCGGTCTGGATGTACGCGGGCAGCCCGCGGGCCTCGTACCAGCGCTCCACCCGCGCGAGCGCCTCGTCGAGCGGCACCCCCGGGTCGCCGAGCGGCAGTACGGAGTTGGCGCGCCGGGTGAACCCCTCCGCCGCGCGTAGCTGCCAGTTGCCGAGCGGTTCGCTCTCCACCGGCTGCCAGGCGCGGGCACAGACGTGGGCGAGTTCGGCGAACGTGGCCGACGGACCCCGGCGTCGGGCCGGCGCGGAGGGGACGACCTTGCCCGCCACCAGCGAGGATTCCGCGATGTGGACGGATTCACCGCTCTTCGGTGTGATCGACAGCACATGATTCTTCCAGGATGTGAGAACCCCGACGGTGTCGGTGAACCTCCAGCCCGCCGCGCCGTCCTCCGAACGACGTCGGACTGATACCCGTTTGCCCACGTCAGCCGGGGTAATCCGGACCTCAGCCTGTCCGCCGATGGTGAATTCCACAGCTCTCTCCGCCCCTCCTGTTCGGTTCGTGCCCCGGAACGGAGATACTAGGCGTGGGCATCGACGACGCCGCGCTCCCGCGCGAGAGCCAACGCCCTACCGAGGAGGAACGACAGCGTGACCTACGTCATCGCGCAGCCTTGTGTCGACGTAAAGGACAAGGCCTGCATCGAAGAGTGCCCCGTCGACTGCATCTACGAGGGCCAGCGGTCCTTGTACATCCACCCGGACGAATGCGTCGACTGTGGAGCCTGTGAGCCGGTCTGCCCGGTCGAGGCGATCTTCTACGAGGACGACACCCCGGAGGAGTGGAAGGACTACTACAAGGCGAACGTCGAGTTCTTCGACGACCTCGGTTCGCCGGGTGGTGCCTCCAAGCTGGGTCTGATCGAGCGCGACCACCCGTTCATCGCAGCGTTGCCGCCGCAGAACCAGTAACCAGCGGCCAGCACGTGCGCCGCCCCGGTCCCGTACGGCTCGTCACCGTGCGGGACCGAGGTGTTTTCCGGTCCGGGCCGCAGCCAGACCCGGCGCCGCACGAACCACCCGAACCATCCTCGTCACCCTCGTACGAGAAAGCAGAGAGCCGTGTCCGCAGCAGTCTCCTCCCGCCTCCCGGTCTTCCCCTGGGACAAGCTCGCGCCCTACAAGTCGACCGCTGCGGCCCACCCGGACGGCATCGTCGATCTTTCCGTCGGCACGCCCGTCGACCCGGTTCCGGAGCTGATCCAGCAGGCGCTCGTCGCCGCCGCGGACAGCCCCGGCTATCCGACGGTGTGGGGGACGACCGAACTCCGCGACGCCCTTACCGGCTGGGTGGAGCGGAGGCTCGGCGCGGTCTCCGTGGCGCACGAGAACGTGCTGCCGGTCGTCGGCTCCAAGGAACTCGTCGCCTGGCTGCCGACCCAGCTCGGCCTCGGCGCAGGCGACAAGGTGGCGTACCCGCGGCTCGCCTACCCGACGTACGAGGTGGGCGCCCGGCTCTGTGGCGCCGAGCCGGTCGTCTACGACGACCCCACCGAGCTCGACCCGGCCGGACTCGAGCTGCTCTGGCTGAACTCGCCGTCCAACCCCACCGGCCGGGTCCTGTCCAAGGACGAGCTGATCCGGATCGTGGCCTGGGCGCGCGAGCACGACGTGCTGGTCTTCAGCGACGAGTGCTACCTGGAGCTCGGCTGGGAGGCCGAACCGGTCTCCGTGCTCCACCCCGATGTCTGCGGCGGCACGTACGAGGGCATCGTCGCCGTCCACTCGCTCTCCAAGCGCTCCAACCTCGCCGGATACCGCGCGGCGTTCATCGCGGGCGACGCGGCCGTCCTCGGCGAACTGCTGCTGATCCGCAAGCACAGCGGGATGATGACGCCCGCCCCGGTCCAGGCCGCCACCGTCGCGGCGCTCGGAGACGACACGCACGTGGCCGAGCAGCGGACCCGGTACGCGGACCGGCGTACCGCGCTGCGGGCGGCGCTGGAGGCCCACGGCTTCCGGGTCGAGCACAGCGAGGCGAGCCTCTACCTGTGGGCGACCCGCGACGAACCCTGCTGGGACACCGTGGCGTACCTTGCCGAGCTCGGCATCCTGGTGGCGCCGGGCGATTTCTACGGACCGGCGGGCGACCACTTCGTGCGGGTGGCGTTCACGGCGACGGACGAACGTGTGGCAGCCGCGGTCAAGCGGCTGTCCTGACCCGTACCGGACAGGCGCGAGGGCCTCGGGAGTACACACTCCCGAGGCCCTCTTGCGTGTCCGGTACGGGTCAGCCGATCGGCAGGCCCTGGGTGGGCAGGCCCTGCGTCGTCGGCAGACCGCCACCGGCGAGACCGCCGGTCGGCAGACTGCCCTTGGTCGCCGCACCGGTGGCCCCGCCGACCAGCTCACCGGTGTTGCCCGCAGCCTCACCGGTGACCTTCTGCGCGGCGGGGGCGGCCTTGCTGCCCGTGCTGCCGACGGTCTTGCGCGCGGCCGGGACGGCCGTCCCGACGATCTTGCCGCCGGTGGCCCCCGCGACCTTGGTGCCCTGCTCGGACGCGCCGCCGAGGGTCTTGCCGAGGCCGGCACCGTCGACGGTCGTCAGGCCGCCGAGCTCCGGGGCCTGCGGGAGCTCCGCGGCACCTGCGGCGCCGGCCGCACCGACCACGGGGGCTGCACCCGCCGCGATCAGCAGCGCGGCACGGGCGATCCGACGGGTCAGGGGGAGGGACATGATGCTCCTTCGACGGGATGTGGAATCTGTCTGTCCGTTGATCGGACGCAGTGACAACCGTCGTGGGGGCGGGGGAGGTTGCGGTGGACCGAAGTAAAGAGTCGGTAACGCGTCACATAATCCACAACGGAGGAACCCAGGCAAACATTGCATTCCCCAAACGCCGGACGGGCCACCACTTCCCTTTTGCTGCAAGGGAATCGGCGCATGAAGTGGAGAGCTTCGGAGGCGTGTGGTGACGGCAGTTTCCGGACGGGCTGGATGGCCCCTACGAGGGATCCTTCGTACTGGTGTCCCTCGCGGCAAGCTTTGCCCCGTCGTAGACATCGCCGGTCACGGCACTAGCGAACGAGCTGTATGCGGACCTGCGTGGTGCCTGATTCCTCGCGGTCCGTCCGCCAGCCCGACCCGCTTCTCCACACCCGGCCCGCGTACGCGACCTCGTCGATGCCCAGCGATTCGGCCTGCGCCACCGCCCAGTGCGCGAGCTCCCAGCCGCGCTGCGCCCTGCCGCCGTCCCCGGTGGTCCGCGCCGCCTTCACCGGCACCGAGACCGTGCCCGCCGCCGCCGCAGCCGCAGCCGCAGCCGCCGCCCCGCCCGACGCCCCGCCGCCCGCCTGCCCCGAGGGGGGCAGCACACCCTTGCCGAAGGCCCGTACCAGCGCCGACCGCACCTGTCCCGCATCGGCGGGCCCCGCTGCCGTCTGCGTCGGCGTGCAGGTCAGCGCGGCGGGCGTACGGCCGGTCAGCGCGGCGGACAGCAGCGCGGCATCCGGCTCGTGCTTCGCGTACGCCTGCGGGAAACCACTGCGCTGCACCCGCTGCGCGGCGACCGTCAGCGGCAGCCGCGAGTAACCGGGGACCTCGGCCAGATGCTGGTAGAACATCCCGGCCGAGTAGACCGGGTCCAGGATCTGCTCCTCGGTGCCCCAGCCCTGCGAGGGGCGCTGCTGGAACAGTCCCAGCGAGTCCCGGTCGCCATGCGAGATATTGCGCAGCCCGGACTCCTGCAACGCCGTCGCCAGTGCGATCGTCACCGCACGCTCGGGCATCCCGCGCGTGGTGCCCACCGCGGAGATCGTCGCGGCGTTCGCGGCCTGCTCCGGGCTCAGCCGGTACGTACGTCCCCGGCCCGCCGAGCCGTCGGCGGACTGCACGGTGCACCGCTCGGCGCCCTTGTTGCCCGAGATGTACTGAATGGTCAGATAGCCGGCCAGGGCCACGAGCACGACGAAGGCCGCTGCGATACGCAAGAGGCGGCTGCGGCCGGTGTGTCGGCGGGCGGAGGAGGGGGTCCGGGGCACGCGCCCACCGTACTGGAGGGCCCGGCCGGGGCCGAGGGCGAAGTCCCTCAAGGGCTTTCCTGTCGGATCACGCCGGGCTCGCGGGGTCCCCGATCCGGTCCGGTCCGAAAGGAAAGCCCCGGGCCCGCCCGGCGGATCAGGGCCGGACAGGCCTTAGGGTCGGGGCCATGCCCGAAAGCACCCTTGACCTCACCCTGGACGGCCCGGCCCTCACCGCCCGCCTCGTCGACTTCCCGTCGGTCAGCGGGGACGAGAAGGAGCTGGCCGACGCGATCGAGACGGCCCTGCGCACGCTCCCGCACCTGACCGTCGACCGGCACGGCAACAACGTCGTGGCCCGGACGAACCTCGGCCGCGACGAGCGCGTCGTACTCGCCGGACACATCGACACCGTGCCGATCGCCGACAACGTCCCGTCCCGGCTCGACGAGAACGGCGTGCTCTGGGGCTGTGGCACCTCCGACATGAAGTCGGGCGTCGCCGTCCAGCTGCGGATCGCCGCGACCGTACCCGAGCCCAACCGCGACCTCACCTTCGTCTTCTACGACAACGAAGAGGTCGCCGCGCATCTCAACGGGCTCGGCCATGTCGCAGACGCCCACCCCGACTGGCTGGCGGGCGACTTTGCCGTCCTCCTCGAAGGGTCCGACGCCCAGGTCGAGGGCGGCTGCCAGGGCACCCTGCGGGTCTTCCTCCGTACGGAAGGGGAGCGGGCGCACTCCGCGCGCAGCTGGATGGGGTCCAACGCCATCCACGGCGCCGCTCCGATCCTCACCCGTCTCGCCGCCTACGAACCGCGCCGGCCGGTCATCGACGGGCTGGAGTACCGCGAGGGCCTGAACGCCGTCCGCATCGAGGCCGGCGTCGCCAACAACGTCATCCCGGACGCCTGCACCGTCGTCGTCAACTACCGGTACGCCCCCGACCGCAGCCCCGAGGACGCCCTCGCCCACGTCCACGAGGTCTTCGCGGACTGCGGCGTCGTCGAGTTCACCGTCGACGACCACTCCGGCGCGGCGATGCCCGGCCTCTCCCACCCGGCGGCCAAGGCGTTCGTGGAGGCCGTCGGCGGTACCGCGAAGCCGAAGTTCGGCTGGACGGACGTCTCCCGCTTCGGCGCGCTGGGCGTCCCCGCCGTGAACTACGGGCCCGGTGACCCGGTCCTCGCGCACAAGCGCAACGAGCACGTGGCGGTCGACCGGATCACCCACTGCGAGGACCGGCTCCGCTCCTGGCTCACCAGCTGACCCACGGCATTCCCCTGCCCGTAACCTCGATGGATCTACCCTGACCTGACACAGCACGTCGTCATGGCGTCACGTCGTCGGAGGGAGCAGGTCATGGGCAACCCCGAAGAAGCTCACGTCCCCGAGGAGCAGCGGCTCGGTCCGGTACTGCGCCGCAGAGAACAGGTACAGCCCGGCACCACCGATCAGCGGCTGCTGGACTCCGAGGGCGATTCCGAGTGGGTGCACACCGATCCCTGGCGGGTGATGCGCATCCAGTCGGAGTTCGTCGAGGGCTTCGGCGCGCTGGCTGAGCTGCCGAGCGCGATCAGTGTCTTCGGCTCGGCCCGCAGCCCGGCCGACGGCCCGGACTACGAGGCGGGCGTACAGATCGGCAAGGCGCTGGTCGAGGCCGGTTTCGCGGTGATCACCGGGGGCGGTCCCGGAGCGATGGAGGCGGCGAACAAGGGGGCGCGGGAGGCGAAGGGCATCTCGGTCGGCCTCGGTATCGAGCTGCCCTTCGAGTCCGGGCTCAATCCGCACGTCGACATCGGCGTGAACTTCCGCTACTTCTTCGTCCGCAAGACGATGTTCGTGAAGTACGCGCAGGGCTTCGTCGTCCTGCCCGGCGGCCTCGGCACACTCGACGAGCTCTTCGAGGCGCTCACCCTCGTCCAGACGGGCAAGGTGACCCGCTTCCCGATCGTGCTCTTCGGCACCGCGTACTGGGGCGGCCTGGTGGACTGGCTGCGGAACACGGTGGTGGCGCAGGGAAAGGCGTCCGAGAGGGATCTGCTGCTGTTCCACGTCACGGACGACGTGCACGAGGCGGTCGACCTGGTCACGAAGGAAGTCGGCCACTGGCCACGGTGAGCCCCTCCGGCGACTGACGGCCTCCCCCGCGACAAGGAGTGGGCTCCCGGCGTCATGCGACTCCTCCCCCGAGCTCTCGGCTTCGCTCGAGCAGGGAGGGGCCCCCTTCGGCGTTGTCGTCAGTCACCGACTCGCCCACAGCCTTAAGGGCGTGGGAGGTACCCCCTCCGCGTCGACTCCGTCCTCCGCCTTGCCGTCGAAGCCGCATGACGCCGCTCGCTGATCCACTCCTGTCGCGGGGGAGGCCGTCAGGAGCCCGATCCGGGGCAGCGCCCCGGATCGGGAAGGGGCGAGCAGGGGACACGTCCCGCGCAGCGGCCCCGCCGCCCCGGGCCCGGCTCGCGCCCGCCCCGCTGCCTCGCCGCCGCTACACCAGCCCGCGCCGGGCCACCGCCGGCGCCCGGTGCCCCGCGATCGACGCCACCATGTCCAGTACCTGTCGCGTCTCCGCCACCTCGTGCACCCGGTAGACCTGCGCGCCCAGCCACGCCGAGACCGCGGTCGTCGCCAGCGTCCCGATCACCCGTTCCTTCACGGGCCGGTCGAGCGTCTCCCCGACGAAGTCCTTGTTGGACAGCGACACGAGGACGGGCCAGCCGGTCTCCGTCATCTCACCGAGGCGACGCGTCGCCTCCAGCGAGTGCCGGGTGTTCTTCCCGAAGTCATGACCAGGGTCGATCATGATGCCGTCCGGCCTGACCCCGAGCTCCACGGCCCGCTCGGCCAGCCCCACTGTCACCCGCAGGATGTCCGCCATCACGTCGTCGTACGCGATCCGGTGCGGCCGGGTCCGCGGTTCGGCTCCGCCCGCGTGCGTACACACCAGCCCCGCTCCGTACCGCGCGGCCACCTCCGCGAGCTTCGGGTCGACACCGCCCCACGCGTCGTTCAGCACATCGGCACCGGCCTCGCAGACCGCCTCACCGACCTCGTGGCGCCAGGTGTCGACGCTGATCACCACATCGGGGTGACGCCGCCGCACCTCGGCGACGAACCCGACGGTGCGGCGGGCCTCCTCCGCGGCGGTCACCTCCTCGCCGGGACCGGCCTTCACTCCGCCGATGTCGATGATCGCGGCGCCGTCGGCGACAGCCTGCTCGACCCGGGCGAGCGCGGGCTCGTCGCGGAAGGTCGCGCCCTGGTCGTAGAAGGAGTCCGGAGTACGGTTCACGATCGCCATGATCACTGGCTCGTGCGCCCCGAATTCGCGCCGCCCCAGTCTGAGCGCACCGCTTCGCATCCTGTGTTTCTCCTCTGGATAGATCCCCCGCCGCCGCCTGCGACCCTAACGGCCACCCCCACGATAGGGAGTGGATCGGCGAGCGGCGTCGTGCGGCTTCGACGGCGAGGCGGAGGAGGGAGTCGACGTGGAGCGTCGGTGACTGACGACAACGCCGAAGGGGGCCCCTCCCTGCTCGAGCGAAGCCGAGAGCTTGGGGGAGGGGTCGCAGGGCGTCGGGAGCCCACTCCCTGTCGCGGGGGATGCCGTGACTGTCAGTACCGCATGGCACGATCGGAGCCGGACAGGTTTCCGCCCCAGGGGAGATGCGTGTGTTCTGGTTCTTGCTGCTGGCGATGGTGGTGGTCGTGGCCGCGGTCACCCTCGCGGTGGTCGGCGGAGGGAAGAGCGCTGTCCTGCAGGACGTGGCGCCCGAGCTGCTGACCGACCCGTTGCCCGCGACCCGTCCGGTCGGCCGCGCGGACGTCGAGGCGCTGCGGCTGCCGGTGACGGCACGCGGATACCGGACGGCCGACGTCGACGACGCGCTCGGCCGGCTGGGCGCCGAGCTCGCCGAGCGGGACGCGCGGATCGCCGAACTGGAGTCGGCGCTCGCCGGAGCGCAGGCGACGGCGGTGGGCGGTGTCGGGCTCCTCAAGGAGCCGCAGGACCGGCCACGGCCCGAGCGGGCACCCCGGTCAGCGCCACAGTCCGGGGAGCAGCCCGACCGGCAGTCGGAGCCGCGTTCCTGGCCCCCGTCCGGCCCCCGGTACGGGCCCCGGTCCGGATCCCAGCAGGAACCGCCGCCCGGTCCGGAGTCCATGCCGCGGTCCGGCGAGGAGCCGCCGCCCGGTCCGGAGTCCGGGCCCCGGTCCGGCGAGGAGCGGCAGCGATGAGCGGCGGCGCCGAAGCGGGGGCGGACGGCCGGCTGCGCTGTCCGTGGGGACTGTCCACCGATGACTACCTCGCCTACCACGACACGGAATGGGGCCGCCCCGTCCATGGCGACGACGCCCTGTTCGAGCGGCTCTGCCTGGAGGCGTTCCAGTCCGGGCTGTCCTGGCTGACGATCCTGCGCCGCCGGGAAGGATTCCGCAGCGCCTTCGCCGGGTTCAAGATCCGTGCGGTGGCGGAGTTCACCGACGCCGACAGGGAACGCCTCCTTGCCGACGCCGGGATCATCCGCAACCGCGCGAAGATCGAGGCGACGCTCGCCAATGCCAAGGTGCTGGCCGCATGGCCGGACGGCGAGTTGGACGAACTGATCTGGTCGTACGCCCCGGACCCCGCCACCCGGCCGGCCCCGCGCACCCTCGGCGACGTCCCGGCGGTCACGCCGGAGTCCACCGCACTCGCCAAGGACCTCAAGAAGCGCGGCCTGCGCTTCATCGGCCCCACCACGGCCTACGCCCTGATGCAGGCGTGCGGCCTGGTCGATGATCACCTGGCAGACTGTGTGGCCCGCGGCACGGGGGCGTAGCCGCGCAGCGGGGTCGGCGGTGCCATGGAGGAAGCCACCCACCGGTGAGCAACCGTCGACGCCCCCTGGCCCGGACCGACCCCTGCGAGGCCCTACCGGCCCAGATACTTCGGCTTCGCCTTGTCCAGGAACGCCTGTACCGCGATGGTGTGGTCCTCGGAGGCGCCCGCCTTCGTCTGGAGTTCGTCCTCCTTCTCCAGCGTCTCGCTCAGCGTGTGGCCGGCGCCGTAGGCCAGCGACGCCTTGAGCGCGGCGTACGCCACCGTCGGGCCGTCCGCCAGCTTGCGGGCCACTGCCAGGGCCTCCGCGGCGAGATCGGCCGCGGGCACCAGTCTGTTCACGATGCCCAGCCCGTACGCATCCTGCGCCGAGATCGAACGCGGGAAGAGCAGCAGGTCGGCTGCGCGGCTCTGGCCGATCAGCCGGGGTAGCGTCCACGAGACACCCGAGTCAGCGGTGAGGGCGACCCCGGCGAACGAGGTGTTGAACGACGCGCTGTCGGCGACCACCCGGTAGTCGCAGGCGAGCGCGAAGCCGAAGCCCGCACCGGCGGCGACCCCGTTCACCCCGGCGACGACCGGCTTCTCCATCTCGGTGATCGCCCGCACGACGGGGTTGTAGTGCTCTCGCACGGTGCTCAGCGCATTGCCGGAACCCGACTCGCGGGTGGCGGTCAGCGTGGCGACGTGTTCCTTGAGGTCCTGGCCGACACAGAAGGCGCGCGAGCCGGCCGCCGTGAGCAGAACCGCCCGGACAGCGGTATCGGCCGCGGCCGACTGCAGCGCGTCACGGAGGGCCACCTTGGCGGCTGTGTTCATGGCGTTCATCGCGTCGGGACGGTTGATCGTGATCGTCGCGAGTCCGTCCGTCACTTCGTAGAGCACGGTGTCGGCCACGTGGTCCGCCATTTGCTGTCCCCTTTGCGCCTCGGGCAATGCCTGTCCAGGCAAGCATGGCGGACATCACCGAGGGGGAACATGTGACCTGCGTCTAACGATTGCGCCCCGATGGAGGGGGGAAGGCGACGGAGTATCGCAGTCGGATCGCCGAATTGGGTGGTTTTGCGAGAGCGCGTTGCGCAAGCGATGCAGACCGATGTTGGTCATGGGGGTCTGTGATGCGGGATAATGGCCTGGAAGCAATGTGTTCGATGCCGGTGAGACAGCGCCTGTCATGGGGCCGCCGGTTGTTATGAGCTGGTTTCAGGAAGGGGAACGAGCATGGCGGCCATGAAGCCGCGGACGGGCGACGGCCCGCTCGAGGTGACAAAGGAGGGGCGGGGCATCGTCATGCGCGTTCCGCTCGAAGGCGGCGGTCGGCTTGTTGTGGAGCTGACTCCGGACGAGGCCGATGCACTCGGCGACGCCCTCAAGAAGGTCGTCGGCTGACGCAGAGGCGCCCACACTTCATCACTGCCCCGGCACGGACCCGTGCCGGGGCAGTGATGCATGCGGAACAAGCCCGTCGAAGGGGTTCCCGGCCCTTCGGGGCCGTGGGGGAGGCCGGGGGAGACCGACGACGCCCGGCCGTCCCGACGAGGGGCACGGAACGACGAACGGTCACCCACGCCGGACGGCGCAGAGCAACCCGTCGCCCACCGGCAACAACGTAGCCATCAGCTCCTGGCTCTCCCGCACCGCCCGCAACAGCTCCCGCAGCCGCAGTACCTCCGCCGGCTGCGCCGCGGAGTCGACCGTACGGCCGTCCGCGAAGACGCCCTCGAAGCAGACCAGACCGCCAGGTCGCAGCAGGCGCAACGATTCAGCGAGGCAGTCCAGGCTCTCCAGCCGGTCGCCGTCGCAGAACACGAGGTCGTATCCGCCGTCCGCGAGCCGTGGAAGTACGTCAAGGGCGCGGCCGGGGATGAAACGGGCCCGATTGGCCGCGAACCCCGAAGCCCGGAAGGCCTGGCGGGCGAACTGCTGCCGCTCCGGCTCCGGATCGACCGTGGTCAGCACCCCGTCCGGCCGCATCCCGTGCAGCAGATAGATGCCGGACACGCCGGTTCCGGTGCCGATTTCGGCCACCGCCTTGGCGTCGGTCGTGGCAGCGAGCAAGCGCAGCGCGGCGCCGGTGCCCGGTGACACCGAGCGGAGCCCTGCCTCCCGGGCCCGGTCTCTGGCCCAGCGCAGTGCTTCGTCCTCGGCGACAAAGGCGTCGGCGAACGCCCAGCTCGTCTGCCGGTTGGCGGTAATGACCCTCTCCTGTCCCCGTAGTTGGCGCAACGGTGACTGTATCCGCTGCACCCGGGAACCCGCAGATGGGACCGGGCGTTAGGAAGGGGCAGGGGAAAGCTCATGGATCCGGCCCGCAGATCGGGCCGGGATCACGGGCCGGCGGGTTCCCGGGGATGATCCCGGACCTCAGTAGAAAAAAAGGTTTATCCGGAGCTAACGGGCGAGGTGGCTATGGTAGGGGCTCCACTGGACACCACCAGAGCCGACAGGGGAGGTGCGGCTGCGCCTGTGGATCGGGGACGAGTGCTACGGCGCTTTCTCAGGTCGGCGGGTGAGCCGAAATCCGTGACCAACATTGCTGACCGTTCTTCCAACGACTCCGCACCGACCGCGACCTTCGCCTCAGATGCGGACTCCCAGGCGTGGTTGCCGCCCTCATGGGAAGAGATCGTCAGCACGCACAGCGGTCGTGTCTACCGCCTTGCCTACCGTCTGACGGGAAACCAGCACGATGCCGAGGACCTCACTCAGGAGGTCTTCGTCCGGGTGTTCCGTTCGCTGTCGACCTACACACCCGGCACCTTCGAGGGCTGGCTGCACCGCATCACGACCAACCTGTTCCTGGACATGGTCCGTCGTAAGCAGCGGATCCGTTTCGACTCCCTCGGTGACGACGCCGCCGAGCGGCTGCCGAGCCGTGAGCCGTCCCCGCAGCAGGCCTTCAACGACACCCACTTCGACGCGGACGTACAGCAGGCGCTGGACACCCTTGCGCCCGAATTCCGTGCCGCGGTCGTGCTCTGCGACATCGAGGGACTTTCGTACGAGGAGATCGCCGCGACCCTCGGCGTGAAGCTCGGTACCGTGCGCAGCCGTATTCACCGCGGCCGCTCGCACCTGCGCAAGGCTCTGCGGCACCGCTCTCCCGAGGCCCGCGCCGAGCAGCGCTCGCTGGCGGGAGCCGTGGTGGCAGGGGAGGGCGGGCCGGCGTGAGTGGCACAGGTCCGACCCCTGCGGAACAGCACTTGGGGGACCGCCTTGCGGCGCTTGTCGACGGTGAGCTCAAACATGACGCCCGCGAGCGGGTGCTCGCCCACCTCGCGACCTGCGCGAAGTGCAAGGCCGAGGCTGCTGCCCAACGGCGGCTGAAGAGTGTCTTCGCACAGTCCGCCCCGCCGTCGCCGTCCGAGGGGTTCCTCGCCCGGCTGCAGGGCCTTCCCGGGGGACCGGGCGGTGACGACGACCGCCAAGGAAGACCATTTGGCGGCTCCGGGCGGTTCGCCGACGGACTTTTCCCGGTGATGCAGCCCCCCGGCAGCCGCACCGATTCGCCTTCGGGAAAGTCGCCGCTGGACCGTTTCGGCTACCTCGGGACGCCGCACGGCTCGACGGCCGTGCTTCCGGTCGACGGATCGCGTTCGGCGTTGCGGATCCATGAGGTGGGCCGGGAGGGGGACCGGTCGCCGTGGCGCGGCCGCAGGTTCGCCTTCGCGGCGGCCAGCGCAGTCTCGCTGGCGGCCATCGCGCTGAGTGGCGCCCTGCCGACAGGATCAGGTCCCGACGCCGTGACCCGCGCCGAGGGCGCCGGAAACAACGTGACCCCGCTCGATGCCGCCGCGCGGGCCGAGAGCGGCAGCGTGACCAGCCGTCGCGGTGGCAGCAGTCTCGGCACGTCCGGCGTGTCCGGTGGCGGTTCCACGACCGGTCCCGCGGCTCAGCCGCCGCATACCGCGGCACCCGTCCCCGCCCTGTTCGGCACCGGCCGGCTCACGGCCAACCCCTTCGCCGCGGCGGTACTGACGGATGTGTCCGCGTCTCCCCTGATACGACCGACCGCCACCGGCCCGCTGTTCACGCACGCGCTCGGAAGCGGCCTGAACCCCGTTTCCCCCACGCCCTCGCCGACCGCGTCCTGGACACCCACGTCGGCGGCCGCCCTGCCCACCTCCGCCGATCACCGTCTGCCGCTTTCCGCCCGGCGCTGACGGGGGTCTGCGCAGCGATTCGTAAACCTGGTTGAATCCCCGGAGGAATTCCGGGAGGAACGTCCTTTCGGGCGTGTGCAGAGGCCAGTTGTGGCGGTTGCGGGGAGAGCATGGACGACGGGAAGCCCACCGGGCCGAAGGCGAAGTGGTGGAGCCGCCCCGCGGCGGGGCGCGCCACCCCATCAGCGCCGCAGGAGGCTCCCGCCCCGGCGGAGGACGTGCGGCCCGTGGGCGCACCGGCCGGTGACCCGGACGCCATGGTCGTCGCAGACGTGAGCCCGGCGCCCGTACTCCCCGCCCAGCCCGCACCGGCCGAGCCCGTGGCGCCCGCACCGCTGGTGGCACCCGCGCCGGTGACGCCCGAGCCCGGGGCGCATGCACCCGGGGCGACGGCCCAAGCGCCGGTGCCTGCGGTGAAGCCGCTGCACGAGCCCGATCAGTACAGCACCCCGCCGTACGGCGGCCCCGGCCCCTGGGCGCCCGCACCACCTGTACAGCGCCCGGTGCCGACACCGGCGCACGGCACTCCCGTACCGCCGCCGTACGCAGGCATCCCCGCGGCCTCCGCGCCCCTCCCGGCCCCTGCCCCGGCCTTCACACCCCCGCCCCAGCCGCCACAGTCCTCGCAGTGGTTGCAGTACGACCCCTGGGGTGCGCCCCGGCAGCCGCTGACCCACCCCGGCCCCCCGCCCGGGTCGGACGGCGGGCGCAGGAAGAGCCGACGCGGTTCCCTGCTCGTCGGCGCGCTGCTGCTCGCCCTGGTGGCGGGCGGCATCGGCGGCGGCATCGGTGCCTACGTCGAGCGCAACGGCGGTCTGACCACGGTCGAGCTTCCGCAGGCCGCGAGGAACAGCGGCGGCCGCGCCCCCGACAGCGTCGCGGGCATCGCCGCCAGCGCCCTGCCCAGCGTGGTCACCCTCCATGTCAGCGGCACCACCGAATCCGGCACCGGCACCGGCTTCGTCCTCGACAAGTCGGGCCACATCCTCACCAACAACCATGTCGTCGCCCCGGCCGGCTCCTCCGGTTCCATCACGGTGACGTTCAGCGGCGGCGAGACCGCGCGCGCCGAGGTCGTCGGCAAGGACAGCGGCTACGACCTGGCTGTGGTCAAGGTCACCGGCGTCTCCGGCCTCAAGCCACTGCCGCTGGGCAATTCCGACAATGTGCAGGTCGGCGACCCGGTGGTGGCCATCGGCGCCCCCTTCGACCTGTCCAACACCGTCACCTCCGGCATCATCAGCGCCAAGGACCGGCCGATCACCGCGGGTGGCGAGAAGGGCGACGGCAGCGACATCAGCTACGTCGACGCGCTGCAGACCGACGCCCCGATCAACCCGGGCAACTCCGGGGGCCCGCTCGTCGACACCGATGCCCATGTCATAGGCATCAACAGCGCCATCCGCGCCGCCGGTAACGGTTCGTCGACCGAGGGCGGCCAGGCCGGTTCCATCGGCCTCGGCTTCGCCATCCCGATCAACCAGGGCAAGCGGGTCGCCGAGGAGCTGATCAACACCGGTAGAGCCACGCATCCGGTGATCGGTGTGACCTTGGACATGAAGTACACCGGTGACGGCGCCAAGGTCGGTGCGAAGGGCGCCGCGGGCAAGCCCGCGGTGACACCCGGCGGTCCCGGGGCGAAGGCCGGCATCAAGCCGGGCGACATCATCACCGAGGTGGACGGGCAGCGGGTGCACAGCGGCGAGGAGCTGATCGTGAAGATCCGCGCGCACCGTCCGGGTGACCGCCTGGACGTCGGTCTGACCCGCGGTGGTAAAGACCTGTCCATGACTTTGGTCCTGGGGTCGGCAACCGGCACCTGACGGCCATGGGACGCTACCGTGCGGACAGTTCGGCCGGGTACCGTTGGCCGGGTCCGGACCTCATCCGACCTGGGCTCGGGGAACACGAGGAGCAACAAGGTGTTCAATGACATAGGCGCACTAGAGCTGGTGACGCTCGTGGTCCTCGGCGTGCTGATCTTCGGCCCGGACAAGCTGCCCAAGGTCATCCAGGACGCCTCGCGCTTCATCCGCAAGATCCGTGAGTTCTCCGAGAGCGCCAAGGAAGACATCCGTACGGAGCTCGGCCCGGAGTTCAAGGACTTCGAGTTCGAGGACCTCAACCCGAAGACGTTCGTCCGCAAGCAGCTCATGGACGGAAACGACGATCTCGGGCTGAAGGAGATCCGCGAGAGCTTCGACCTCCGTAAGGAGATGGCCGAGGTCACCGACGCGGTCAACGGTCGCGAGAGCACGTCCAAGGACTCCGCGGGCGGTGTGTCGGGCAGCGCGGCGGTCACTGCGGCGAACGGCTCCCCGGGCGCCCCCGACCTGCTCAAGAAGCGCGAGCAGCCCGCGAAGGACGATCGTCCGCCCTTCGACGCAGACGCCACCTGACACCGGTCAATCCCGCCTCGTCCGGACGGTATCGCTATTCTCCATCTGTCCGGTTGCGAGGACGCCCGAGGGGGGCGGGCCGCTGCGGACCCCTAGGGATCGAGGAGGCGGCCGGGCAGATGGAGACGACGAGTCGGGCAGGCGCGGAAGATGCGCCCAGCACAGTCACCGCAGAAGGAGTGCCGGCGACCCGGCGTACGGTCGACGGCTATCTGCAGGCGTCGTTCCCCTGGTACGGACTGGACGAGGCCTTCACCGGGCCGCGCTGGCTGATGCAGGTCGGGACGGCGGCGGACGGCACGGTGCAGCACGGTTCGACCGGGCACGGTGAGGAGCCCGTGGTACGGGGTGATTCCGGCGGCGAGAAGCAGCGGTTCGCGGTCGTGGTGACGGTGGCGAGCAGCCCCGTACGGCGCAGTGGCGACGGTACGGGGGTGCTGGAGGCGACCACGGTGTCGTCGGCGGCGTGGCTGGCGGGCTCGGGTCTGCTGGCGTACACGTGGCCCCCGCAGCTGGACCACACGCTGCGCGACGACTGGCTGGACCAGCAGACGGAGACGGCGTTCGAACTCGCCGATGATCTGGACGGGCCCGCGTGGTCGGTGCTGTCCCTGCCGGTGGACGGTGTTCCGGTGCCGTTCCACTACCGGGAGTCCGAGTTCGGGTGGGTGCTGGCGGGGTCGGCGCCGGGCGGGGTGCACATCGGGGCGTACGGGCGGGGGATGAGCGCGTACGGGCTGGGGTTCTCCGTGGTCGAGGACATCGCGACGTACGCGTAGCGGGCGCGGTGCCCGGCTGCCGCTCCGTCCTCGATCGCCGGACGGGCTCGATGGCGCCACCGCGCGCCGTGGGATCGCTCGCCGGACGGGATCGACAGTGCCGCCGGGCGGGGCCTGTGCCCTGCCCGGCGGTTGTGCTGTGGCCCCGTCAGGGGGCCGCGTTTCAGAACTTGTTGCGGGGGGTGATGCCCAGCGACATGCCCGACAGACCGCGCTGGCGGCCACCCAGCCTGTCGGCGATCGTGCGCAGGGCCTTGCCGGCCGGGGAGTCCGGGTCCGAGAGGACCACCGGCTTGCCCTCGTCGCCGCCTTCGCGCAGGCGTACATCGATCGGAATGGAGCCGAGCACCGGGACCTCCGCGCCGACCGTCTTCGTCAGGCCCTCGGCCACCCTCTGGCCGCCACCGGTGCCGAACACGTCGACCATCTCGTCGCAGTGCGGGCACGGCATGCCCGACATGTTCTCGACGACGCCGACGATCTTCTGGTGGGTCTGCACGGCGATCGCGCCGGCCCGCTCGGCCACTTCGGCCGCGGCCTGCTGCGGGGTCGTGACGACGAGGATTTCGGCGTTCGGGACGAGCTGGGCCACGGAGATCGCGATGTCACCGGTGCCCGGCGGCAGGTCGAGCAGCAGGACGTCCAGGTCGCCCCAGTAGACGTCCGCGAGGAACTGCTGCAGTGCGCGGTGCAGCATCGGTCCGCGCCACACCACCGGGGCGTTGCCCGGGGTGAACATGCCGATGGAGATGACCTTCACGCCGTGCGCCGACGGCGGCATGATCATGTTCTCGACCTGGGTCGGCCTGCCGTCCGCGCCGAGCATCCGCGGCACGCTGTGCCCGTAGATGTCCGCGTCCACGACGCCGACCTTGAGGCCGTCGGCCGCCATCGCGGCCGCCAGGTTCACCGTCACCGACGACTTGCCGACGCCGCCCTTGCCGGACGCCACCGCGTACACCCGGGTCAGCGAGCCGGGCTTGGCGAACGGCACCTCGCGCTCCGCCGTACCGCCGCGCAGCGAGGACGTGAGCTCCTTGCGCTGTTCGTCGCTCATCACGTCGAGCGTGACGTCGACCCGTGTGACGCCTTCGACCTTCGCCACCGCATCGGTCACGCGCTTGGTGATGGTCTCGCGCATCGGGCAGCCGGAGACAGTGAGATACACCGTGACAGCGACCGCGCCGTCAGCTGCGATCTCGACCGACTTGACCATGCCGAGTTCGGTGATCGGTCGGTGGATCTCCGGGTCGTTCACTGTCGCCAGTGCTTCGCGCACCGCGTCTTCGGTAGCCATACCGACGATGTTACGGCGCCTGTCGCTACGCGCGAGTAGCCCTGTCAGCGGTCTTCGTCACTCTCGGCCGGGTACAGGGCCTGCCGGTCGTGCAGGTCCCTCGCGAGGTCGTCCAGTTCGGAGCGGATCCAGTCGCGCGTGGCCACCTCGCCGAGACCCATCCGCAGCGACGCGATCTCCCGCGTGAGGTACTCGGTATCCGCGATGGAGCGCTCGTTCTGCTTGCGGTCCTGCTCGTAGGTGACCCGGTCGCGGTCGGCCTGCCGGTTCTGCGCGAGAAGGATCAGCGGGGCCGCGTACGAGGCCTGGAGCGACAGGACCAGAGTCAGGAAGATGAACGGGTACCCGTCGAACCGCCACCCCACGGGCGCGAAGGCGTTCCACAGCACCCAGACGATGATGACCAGTGTCATCCAGGCGATGAAGCGCCAGGTGCCCAGGAATCGGGCGATCCGTTCGGAGAGCCGGCCGAACGACTCGGGGTCGTAATGGGGCAGCAGCCGACGACGCGGGGCCTTCGGCTGGTCCAGCCGCGAACGGGACGGGCGCGCGATGCCCGAGGCCCCCGCCGGCGCTCCTTTCGAGCGCTCCTCACCGGCCACGCGCGATCTCCCCCTCACCGTGGAAGTCGGTCTCCCGCCAGTCCTCGGGCAGCAGGTGGTCGAGGACGTCGTCGACGGTCACCGCGCCGAGCAGTGATCCACTCTCGTCCACGACCGGCACGGAGACCAGGTTGTACGCGGCCAGATAGCTCGTCACGTCCGGCAGCGGAGTGTCGGGTGCGAGGGGGACGAGATCGCTGTCGACGATCGAGCTGACCAGGGCGTACGGCGGATCCCGCAGCAGCCGCTGAAAGTGCACGGTGCCCAGGTACTTGCCGGTCGGTGTCTCGTCGGGGGAGCGGCACACGTACACCTGGGCGGCGAGCGCCGGCGACAGATCCGCCTGCCGAACCCGCGCGAGTGCGTCGGCGACCGTCGCGTCCGGCCGCAGAATGATCGGCTCGGTGGTCATCAGACCGCCCGCGGTCCGCTCCTCGTACGACATGAGGCGCCGCACATCCGCCGCGTCGTCCGGCCGCATCAGGGTCAGCAGCCGCTCCTTGTCCGCCTCGGGCAGTTCGGAGAGCAGGTCGGCCGCGTCGTCCGGGTCCATGGCCTCCAGGACATCGGCGGCGCGCTCCTCCTGGAGCTTGCCGATGATCTCCACCTGGTCGTCCTCGGGCAGCTCCTCCAGGACGTCGGCGAGCCGGTCGTCGTCGAGCGCGGCCGCGACCTCGGCCCGACGCTTCGGCGACAGATGATGCAGCGCGTTGGCCACGTCGGTCGGCCGGAGCTGCTCGAACGTGGCGACCAGTGATTCGGCGCCCTGCCCGTCCTCCTCCAGTGAGAATCCGCTGACCGCCGACCATTCGACCGTCAGGGTCTCGCCCTTGCGCCGCAGCGCCCCGCCCTTGCCCTTGCGTACGAAGTACTTGTCGATTTCCCAGTCGCGGCGGGCCGGGAGCTGCGACACGGAGACATCGAGGATGGTGACCTCCTCGCCGGTCTCCACGAGGCGGACCCGACGGTCGAGGAACTCGCCGAGCACCAGGCGTTCGGTGGGCCGCTGTTCGAAGCGCCGCATGTTGACCACGCCGGTGGTGATGACCTGACCGGACTCGATCCCCGTCACCCGGGTCATCGGGAGAAAGATGCGGCGGCGGCTGAGCACCTCGACGACCAGGCCGAGCAGCCGGGGCGGCCGGCCGCCGACCCGCAGCATCGCGACCAGATCACGGACCCGGCCCACCTGGTCCCCGTTGGGGTCGAAGACCGGCACGCCGGAAAGGTGCGAGACGAAGACCCGGGGTGCGCCTGCCGCCATGCTCTGCGCCTCCGTCCGTCCCGTGGAGAGGGGGTGGTCCATTCAGGGATGAATTGCACCGCTATGACGGGATCAGGCTAGCCCGTACCGCTCCAGGTCGGCCCGGTGAGCAGTCCGTACGGCTCTGCGCCGGACGGCGTAGGCGACACGGGTACGCTGCGGTCTGCCAGCCCCCGACATGCAGATGAGAGGCAGTGCGCCAGTGACCTCTTTTGTCCCGCCCGTCCGGACCCGCCGCCGGACCGCTCTTGCCGGCGTGCTCTGTGCGGGGCTGACCGCAGCCCTGACGGGGTGCGGCGGCGAGGATCCGGACAAGGGGACCAACGGCATCGGCAGACTCTCGGCGGCCCTGATCGAGAAGAAGGCGCAGGCGGCAGCCGACTCCGCAGACGCGGTGCGGCTGGCCGGGACCCTGGTCGGCAAGGGCGGCACGTACAAGATCGACATGCGGCTCAAGGAGGACGGCGGCACGGGCTCCGTCACCTCGAAGACCAGCACGTTCGAGCTGCTGCGGATCGGTGACGAGGTCTATCTGAAGGCCGGCTCCGGCTTCTGGAGCCATGAGGAGAAGGACCAGCACAGCAGCGATTCCGGTGCGGCGGCGGGGGACAAGCTCCAGGACAAGTATGTGAAGGTCCCGCAGGACGACCCGACGTACAAGCAGCTGCGCGGCTTCACGGACATGAAGTCCCTGCTCGACGGCATGCTCACGCTGCACGGCGAGGTCAACAAGGGCGACCGCGGCAAGGTCGGCTCCGTCCGCACCATCCAGATCCTGGGCGGCAAGGGTGAGGGCGGGGCGGTCGACGTCGCACTGAAGGGCACGCCGTATCCGCTGCGGTTCGCCCGTGGCGGCGGCGGGGGCACCCTCACGCTCGCCGACTGGGGCAAGGACTTCACGCTGGAAGCCCCGGCCAAGGACGACACCGTCGACTACGGGCAGCAGCTCCCCAAGTCGACCTCGTGACGCCGCGGCGACAGCCCTTGCGGACTCCCCATCGTGGGGGAGGCCGTTAAAGGCGGCGGCGCTTCCGCAGCAACCGCGGGAGGGCGTCGGGGACGGGGCGGCGGGTGGTCGCCGGGGTCGGCAGCGGCGCCGCCGCGTGCGAGCTGTCCGGCAGCTCCGTACGGAACTCGCCGGGCGTCAGGCGCAGCACCCGGCACTCGCGCGCCCAGCGCTCGGTCATCTGCTCGGCGTCCGGCGCGTTCAGCCGCTTGCCCTTGAGTTCGGCGACCGCCGCCTCCCACTCCTCGGAGTGCGGTGCGAGCTCCGTCACGGCGGCGGTCCAGGCGATCAGCCGGCCGCCCTTGTCCTTGCTGCGCACGGTCACCTCTGCGGCGGACCCGTCGGCGAGACCGGCCGGGAGCGGCTGCTCGCCGGGGCCGTCCCCGACGAGATGGGCCGCGCCTTCGTGCCATACGTGCCACAGCGCCCGCGCGGGCCCGGTGCCGCGTACCCAGATCAGACCGGACTTCTTGGTGGCCTCCTCGACGAGGGCCGGTCCGAGCAGCGAGTCAGCGGCAGCAGCAGTCATACCCTCAACTCTATTAGAGCCAGCCGTTGCGCTTGAGCGAGCGGTGGATGGAGAAGCAGACGACCCCGATGACGCCCAACACCATCGGATAGCCGTACGTCCACCGCAGCTCCGGCATGTGCTTGAAGTTCATGCCGTAGACGCCGCAGATCATCGTCGGTACGGCGACGATGGCCGCCCAGGACGTGATCTTGCGCATGTCCTCGTTCTGCGCGACGGTCGCCTGCGCCAGGTTGGCCTGCAGGATCGAGTTCAGCAGTTCGTCGAAGCCGATGACTTCTTCGTGCACCCGTGCCAGGTGGTCGGCGACGTCCCGGAAGTACTTCTGGATGTCCGGATCGACCAGCCGCATCGGCCGCTCGCTGAGCAGCTGCATCGGCCGCAGCAGCGGGGAGACGGCCCGCTTGAACTCCAGAACCTCACGCTTCAGCTGGTAGATCCGGCTTGCTTCGGCGCCGCGCGGGCTGCCCTTCGCGGGGGTGGAGAAGACCTCGATCTCCACCTCGTCGATGTCCTCCTGGACGGCCCCGGCCACGGCGATGTAGCCGTCGACGACATGGTCGGCGATGGAGTGCAGGACCGCCGAAGGCCCCTTGGCGAGCAGCTCCGGGTCGTCCTGCAGCCGGTGGCGCAGCGCCCGCAGCGAGCCGTGTCCGCCGTGCCGGACGGTGATGACGAAGTCCCGGCCGGTGAAGCACATCACCTCACCGGTCTCGACGACCTCACTGGTCGCGGTGAGCTCGGCGTGCTCGACGTAGTGGATGGTCTTGAAGACGGTGAAGAGCGTGTCGTCGTACCGCTCCAGCTTGGGCCGCTGGTGGGCGTGGACGGCGTCCTCGACGGCGAGCGGGTGGAGGCCGAACTCCCGGGCGATCCCGGCGAATTCCTCCTCGGTCGGCTCGTGCAGGCCGATCCAGGCGAAGCCGCCGTCCTCGCGCACCCGAAGCATCGCCTCGTGCGGGGTCAAGCAGCCGGCGCTCTCCACGCGGCGTCCGTCGCGGTAGACCGCGCAGTCGACGACCGCGCTGGAGGCGGACGGGTCACGGGTGGTGTCGTAACTGCTGTGCAGGGTGTTGGTCTTGCGCAGGGACGGGCGCACGGCGGCGCGCAGGTCACGGATCATCGACATGGCTGGCTCCTTCACGGAGGGCCGTCGTCGGGCGCGTGGAACAGCCCGGAATGGGGACGTGTGCTCACATCCGCAAAGCGGGCGGCACCGCGGCGGCGCGATGACGGCGTTCGCTACAGACAGGCAAAAAAGGAGTGCTCTTCCGTCGTGCGCGACGCCCTGGGTCCTGACGGGGGAGGCGTCAGATCACCGAAGAAGGGTGTGGGGCGGAAGAGCGGTTGGTACTGCACGATCGACTTCGATCCATTGCAGCCCCACCTCCTCCAGCCGGTCCCCCGTGGGGGATGACGTGTTGTCGGGACTGAGAGCGACGCTTCTGCGTGCTGTCCCGACCAGCGGCCAAGACTATCAGCCGACTCCGGGCCAATCCCTTACTTTGCCCGTTCCATACGCGTCCTATGCTCGCGGCATGGAAGAAATTCTCGCTCTGGTCGAGGCCCGGCTCCGTACAGCTCTCGGTGAACCGGACGCGCGCGCCGCGGTGACGTTTCTCGGTACGGACCGGATCGAGGTACTCCGTTTCGTCGACGGCGATGTGGTGCGCTACGCCACGCTCGGCATGTCCGCCCAGCCGATGTCCGATCCGACCGCGGCCCTCGCGGACCCCGTGAAGGGGCCGCGCGCCGAGCTCATCCTCTCCGTGCGGGCCGGGCTCGCCGACACCGACAAGGTGCTCCGTGGACTGGCTGTACTGGCGGCTTCCCCGCAGGTCGAGGGGTTGATCGTGGCTCCTGGCGCCTCGCTGGACCTGGGAGAACCGCTGTGGCCCGGGGCGCCGTTCAGCTCCGTACTGGTCGCCGAGCCGGGCGGGCTGGTCGAGGACCTGGAACTGAACGAGCCTGCGCCGCGCAGCGGCTCCGTGGGGGGCGGCGGCCGGGAGACGGGCGGGCCGATGGAGCCGGTGCGGTTCCTGCCGCTGCTGCCGATGACACCCAACGAGGCGGCGTGGAAGCGGGTCCGAGGGGCGCAGGAACTCCAGGAGCGGTGGTTGTCGCACGGAACGGATCTGCGGGACCCGCTGCGTACCTCCGTGACCCTGGACTGAGACGAACGCCATACGGGCATGGGGGAAGCCCCGCCGCGCGGCCAGGAGGGGGAGCCGCGGGCGGGGCGGAACGGGGTTCGCGCAGGGGTCAGTTGGCGAAGGCCGTGACGCCGTCCTCGGTGGCGTGCTTCGGCTCCAGCTCCTCCGCCTCGTGGGTCAGTGCCGTGCGCCGGACCCGGACGACGGCGGCGCCGACGACGGCCGCGACCGCGGCGACCACGAACGGGATGTGGATGTTGCTCCATTCCTCGATCTTCGGGGCGAGGTACGGGGCGGCGGCCGCGGCGAACCAGCGGACGAAGTTGTAACCCGCGCTCGCCACCGGGCGCGGCGCGTCCGAGACGCCGAGCGCCAGCTCCGTGTAGACGGTGTTGTTCATGCCGATGAAGGCGCCGGAGACGACCGTGCAGACGACGGCCGTGGTGTGGTTGCCGTAGCCGAGGATCAGCAGGTCGGCGGCGAGCAGCAGCAGTGAGGCGCCGAGCACCTTGAGCGAGCCGAGGCGCTTCTGCAGCCGGGGTGCGACGAGCACCGAGAAGACGGCGAGCAGCAGACCCCAGGCGAAGAAGACCGCTCCGGACTTGTACGGCGTCATGTTCAGCACGAACGGCGTGAACGCCAGGATCGTGAAGAACGCGTAGTTGTAGAAGAACGCCGAGGTCGCGACGGAGGCGAGGCCGCCGTGCCCGAGCGCCTTGACCGGGTCGAGCAGTGAGGTCCTGCGGGCGGGCTTCGGCTGTTCCTTCAGGAACGCCGTGATGCAGATGAAGCCGATCGCCATCAGGGCCGCGGTGCCGAAGAACGGGTAGCGCCAGCTGGCGTCGCCGAGCAGCGCGCCGAGCAGCGGCCCGCACGCCATGCCGAGGCCGAGCGCCGACTCGTACAGCAGGATCGCCGCCGAGCTGCCGCCGGCCGCCGCGCCGACGATCACGGCGAGCGCGGTCGAGACGAAGAGCGCGTTGCCGAGTCCCCAGCCGGCCCGGAACCCGACGAGTTCCGCGACGGACGACGAGGTGCCGGAGAGTGCGGCGAAGACGACGACGAGCGCGAGACCGGTCAGGAGGGTCTTGCGGCCGCCGATCCGGCTGGAGACGAAGCCGGTGACGAGCATCGCGAACGCGGTGATCAGGAAGTACGAGGTGAAGAGCAGGGACACCTGGCTGGGCGTCGCCTCGAGCCCCTTGGCGATGGACGGCAGAATCGGGTCCACCAGCCCGATTCCCATGAACGCGACAACAGAGGCGCCCGCGGTGGCCCAGACGGCCTTCGGCTGGCGCAGGATGCTGCCCGCTCCTTGATCGGAGGGATCCTCTCCCTGCATGGGCCTTCTCACTCTCCACTGGATCGATGCGTCATACACAGAATAAGTTAGAGAAGCTAATAAGTGCAAATTACATCTAATTTCCCTGGTCGGAGCCACGCTGCGGACGGGTGATCGTCCTTGACGCGGCGACAGCCGGGGAGGACCGTTGGTCGCTATGAGGGGCGAACCCAGTTGCCCGAAGTGCGGAGGCCGGGTCAGGGCGCCCGGTCTTTTCGCCGACACCTGGCAGTGCGCCGTGCATGGCGCCGTGTATCCGCTGCAGCCGGTGATCCCGCCCAGCGTCGAGGCGCTCGGGGTGGTGGTGGCCCGCGCCCAGGTGCCGGTGTGGATGCCCTGGCCGCTGCCCGTCGGCTGGCTGTTCACCGGTGTCTCGTACGCGGGCGACGACCGCAGCGGCGGCCGCGCGACCGTCGTCGCCTGCTCGGGCCCTGGTCCACTCGGCGGTATGGGCGAGCTGCTGCTCGTCGCCGAGGAGCTGGGGGTCGGACTCGGTGCGCACTACGCCGGGATCGACGGCCCCGACCCCGGCCCGTACCTCAATGTCGACGGACCTCCCGACGCCAAGGTGCTCGCCGGCGGACGCCCCACCTCGCTCTGGCACGTCAAGGGCGCCCCCGAGGACCGGGCGGTCTTCGCCGGTGAGGCGCGCGGGCTCTGGCTCTGGGCGATCGTCTGGCCCGAGCAGTCCGGGCTGCTGATGTACGACGAACTGATACTGGCCGATCTGCGCGAGGCCGGGGCGGAGGCCGAGCTCGTGCCGTGCGGGGCGCTCACACCACGGCTGCTCGACCGGCCCTGACCGCCGGACGCGCGCCCGGGCGCTGCCGTGACCGGCCGGGCGCTGTTCGAATGCCGGTTATCCTGGGGCAGTCCCCCTGTCCGGCTGCGAGCACTGGAGTACGCGTCGTGCGCATCGACCTGCACACCCACTCCACCGCCTCGGACGGCACGGACAGCCCCGCGGAACTGGTGCGGAACGCCGCCGCCGCGGGCCTCGATGTCGTCGCCCTCACCGACCACGACACCGCCCGCGGCCACGCCGAGGCGATCGCCGCGCTCCCCGAGGGCCTCACCCTCGTCACCGGCGCCGAGCTCTCCTGCCGGGTCGACGGTGTGGGGCTGCACATGCTCGCGTACCTCTTCGACCCCGCCGAGCCGGAACTGGCACGCGAACGCGAGCTGGTACGGGACGACCGGGTGCCGCGCGCGCAGACGATGGTCCGCAAGCTCCAGGAGCTCGGCGTCCCGGTCGAGTGGCAGCAGGTCGCCCGGATCGCGGGGCACGGCTCGGTCGGCAGGCCGCACATCGCCACCGCGCTCGTCGAACTCGGCGTCGTCGAGACGGTCTCCGACGCCTTCACGCCCGAGTGGCTCGCGGACGGCGGACGCGCGTACGCACGGAAGCACGAGCTCGACCCGTTCGACGCGATCCGGCTGGTCAAGGCTGCGGGTGGCGTCACCGTCTTCGCCCACCCGCTCGCCGTCAAGCGCGGCGAAGTGGTGCCCGAGGCGGCCATCGCGCGGCTCGCCGCCGCGGGCCTCGACGGCATCGAGGTCGACCACATGGACCACGACGAGCCGACCAGGTCCCGGCTGCGCGGGCTCGCCAAGGAACTGGGGCTGCTGGCCACCGGCTCCAGCGACTACCACGGCAGCCGGAAGACCGTACAGCTCGGCGAATTCACCACCGACCCGGAGATCTACGGCGAGATCACCCGGCGCGCCACGGGAGCCTTCCCGGTGCCGGGCGCCGGCGGGCCCCGCAACGCGTAGCCGCCTGTCCGCGCATCTCGTCCCTTCCCACCCTTTTCTCGCACGCCCGGCCGCTCACGGCTGCGGACTGTGAACGTCCCGTCTCGACCCGCTCTCTTCTCGCAAGGCCTCACTGTGTTCGACGTTGCTGTCTTCGGATCCCTATTTCTCACGCTTTTTGTGATTATGGATCCACCCGGAATCACCCCGATCTTCCTCGCCCTCACCGCCGGCCGGCCCGCCAAGATGCAGCGCAGGATGGCGCTCCAGGCGGTTGCCGTCGCCTTCGGCGTGATTGCCGTCTTCGGTGTGCTCGGCCAGCAGATCCTCGACTATCTGCATGTCTCCGTCCCCGCTCTGATGATCGCGGGCGGGCTGCTCCTGCTGCTGATCGCACTCGATCTGCTGACCGGCAAGACCGACGAACCGACGCAGACGAAGGACGTCAACGTCGCGCTCGTACCGCTGGGCATGCCGCTGCTCGCCGGCCCCGGCGCGATCGTCTCGGTGATCCTTGCGGTGCAGCACGCCGACAGCTTCGGGAGTCAGCTCTCGGTCTGGACGGCGATCGTCGCCATGCACCTCGTGCTCTGGCTGACCATGCGCTACTCGCTGCTGATCATCCGCGTGATCAAGGACGGCGGCGTCGTCCTGGTGACGAGGCTCGCGGGAATGATGCTCTCGGCCATCGCCGTTCAGCAGATCATCAACGGGGTCACCCAGGTCATCCAGAACTCCTGACGCGGCCCCGGACACCACAGCGCCCCCGCACGGACCGTCCGTGCGGGGGCGCTTCGTCTTTGTACGTCGGTGAGGCGTTACGAAGCCGAGTTCTCGGCCGGGCGGATGTAGATGCGCTGGCCTATCGAGGCGGCCTGCTGCACGATCCGGTTGACGGAGGCGGCGTCCACGACGGTGCTGTCCACGGCGGTACCGTCGACATCGTCGAGTCGCATGATCTCGAAGCGCATATGGCTTCCCTTCGTCCGATCCTCCTGCTGGAGAACTACTGGGAGGACGGGTGACCCGTCCGCAAGGATGTGGAGCGTCGGACATCGGCGTCCCGCGCTCCACAAGATGTACAACGGCTTGCCCCCGGCAAACATTCCCTACGCTAAGGAAATTTTTTGGATGTCTAAGTACCAGAGGGAAATCGGCCGTGTGCGGGCAATGAGGTCCGCATGAACGAGGCGGAGATCGGCGAACGCCTGGACCACACCAACGAGCTGCTCCAGCGCATGCTCGCCGAGGTGTCCAAAACCCCCTCGACCCACGCGATCTTCGTGGACGCGGGCTATGTGTACGCCGCGGCCGGACTGCTCGTCACCGGCACGGAGGACCGGCGCTCCTTCGATCTCGACGCGGAAGGGCTGATCGAGGCCTTCATCGACAAGGCCCGCACCATCTTCGCGGACAGCAGACTCCTACGCGTGTACTGGTACGACGGGGCCAGGCGCCGGATCCATACGGTCGAGCAGCAGTCCATCGCCGAACTTCCCGACGTCAAGGTCAGACTCGGCAACCTCAACGCCAACAACCAGCAGAAGGGCGTCGACTCACTCATCCGCACCGACCTCGAATCCCTCGCCCGGCATCGCGCGATCAGCGACGCGGCGCTCGTCGGCGGCGACGAGGACCTGGTGTCCGCGGTCGAGGCGGCGCAGGGGTACGGGGCCCGGGTCCACCTCTGGGGCATCGAGGCGGGCGAAGGGCGCAACCAGGCCGAACCGCTGCTCTGGGAGGTCGACAGCCAGCGCACCTTCGACCTGGACTTCTGCCGCCCGTACGTCACCAGACGCCCCGTCACCACGTACGAGGACGACACTCCGGCGCCCTCCCGCGAGGATGTCCGCTTCGTCGGCGCGCAGATCGCCGCCGCCTGGCTCTCCGCCCGCGGCCGCGACGCCCTCGCCGACCTGCTGCCCGGACACCCCTACCTGCCGGGCTCCGTGGACCAGGACCTGCTGGTCGAGGCCGAACGGCTGCTCCAGCACTCACTGCGCGGCCACGCCCATCTGCGCCGGGCGCTGCGCGACGGCTTCTGGCAGCACCTGCAGGCGCAGTACTGACGGCCTCCCCCGCGGCAGGGAGCCCACTCCCTGCCGCGGGGGAGGCCGTGAGCTACACGCCGTCCCAGAAGGCGGCCAGCGCGGCAGCGGTCTGCTCCGGGCGGTCCGTGTTGGGGGAGTGCTCGGCGCCCGCGATCCGGCTGCGGTGCGCGCCGAGCCGCTGCGCCATCTCGTCGAGCAACGGGACCGGCCAGGTGTCGTCGCGCTCGCCGGAGAGGACATGGACGGGCAGCGGTACGGCGGCGAGTTCGGCCACCCGGTCCGGCTCGGTCGCCAGCTGCCGCCCGGTGGCGATCAGCTGGGCGGGACGGTGGCGCAGCCAACGCCGGCGCAGCCCCTCGCCGTTCGCTGCCGCCGCGTCCTCGGGCGGGTCGAGGGCGCGCATCGCGTCCCACACCTCGGCCATGCTCAGCGTCGCGAGCGCGTCGCTGAGCATCTTCACCTTGAGCTGCTGGGCCTCGACCACCTGGGCGGGGCCGGAGGACATCAGCGTCAGCGAACGGAACGGCGAGGCGTCGAGCAGCACGGCGGCGCGGGCGATCTGCCCGCCGAGCGAGTGCCCGAGAAGATGCACGGAGCCGCCGAGCGCGTCGGCCTGCGCGAGCACATCGCGGGCCAACTCGCTTTGTTCGTAGTCTTCCTGACGGTCCGTTCCGTCGGTCTCGTACTGCCCGCGCCCGTCGGCGGCGACGATGCGGTAGCCGGCGGCGGAGAGCGGTTCGAGGAGCGCGATGAAGTCCTCCTTGCTGCCCGTGTATCCGGGCAGCAGAAGGGCGGTGCCGCGCGGTTCGGCGGGCGGCGAGGCATCCAGCACGGCGAAGGCCCCTCGCGCGGTGGGCAGCGCGTGGGCGCGGGTGCAGGGGGGCGGGGTGAAGGTGGGCGGCCGACTCATGGCACGAGGCTATGTCCTCACCCACCGGACGGGCCGACTGCGTCCTCGAACGCCGGACGGGCCTGAGGATGCCCTCAGGCCCGTCCGGCACGATCAACGGCCTCCCCCGCGACAGGGAGCGGAGTCCGGGGCAGAGCCCCGAACGACCATCGGCGTGTGCTCAGGCCTCGGTCCTGGCCGCAGTACGCGGCGCGCGCCGCCTCCGCGGCTTGGCCTCGCCCTCCGCGACCGGAACCTCCACCACGGTCTCCGCCTTCGGCTTCGCCGCGGCCCGCGTCCGCCGACGCGTCCTGTCCGGCTCGGGCTCGGCGATCGGCGCGATCTGGAAGTCGACCTCGTCCTCGGCCGGCTTGGCGACGATCCGGGCGCGGCGCCGCGGCTTCGTCACCGTCTTCGCCTCCACCACCGGCTCGGCCATGGGCGCGATCTGGAAGTCGACCTCGTCCGCAGGCTTGGTGACGGTGCGGGCCCGACGGCGACGCGGCTTGGCCTCGGCCTCCGCCCCGGCCGGTGTCCCGACGACGGCCGGAGCCTCCGCCAGGGCCACCGCGGCCTCGGCCGTGACATCCGGGACCGCGACCCGCGTACGGCGACGGCGGCGCGGCGTACGCGGCTCCACCGGGGCGTCAGCGGCGGGAGCTGCCACCGCAGCCTGCACGGGCTCCGTGGCCGGCGCCGGTACCGCGGCAGCGGTGCCCTCCGCGAGCGCGGATCCGCCCCGCGTACGACGACGCTGACGCGGCGTACGCGGCGCCCGCTCCTCCGCGGCAGGAGCCGACGGCGCGGACGACTTGCGGCCGCGGCCGCCCGTCTCGCCCAGGTCCTCGATCTCCTCGGCCCGCAGACCCGCACGGGTCCGCTCGGCGCGCGGCAGCACACCCTTGGTGCCGGCCGGGATGTCGAGCTCCTCGAACAGGTGCGGCGACGTGGAGTACGTCTCGACCGGGTCGTTGAACTTCAGGTCCAGGGCCTTGTTGATCAGCTGCCAGCGCGGGATGTCGTCCCAGTCGACCAGCGTGATCGCGATGCCCTTGGCGCCCGCACGACCGGTCCGGCCGATGCGGTGGAGGTAGGTCTTCTCGTCCTCCGGCGACTGGTAGTTGATGACGTGCGTGACGCCCTCGACGTCGATACCGCGGGCCGCGACATCGGTGCAGACGAGCACGTCCACCTTGCCGTTGCGGAAGGCGCGCAGCGCCTGCTCACGGGCGCCCTGGCCGAGGTCGCCATGGACCGCGCCGGACGCGAAACCGCGCTTCTCCAGCTGCTCGGCGATGTCGGCGGCCGTCCGCTTGGTGCGGCAGAAGATCATCGCCAGGCCACGGCCGTTGGCCTGCAGTATCCGCGAGACCATCTCCGGCTTGTCCATGGAGTGGGCACGGAAGACGTGCTGCGAGATGTTGGCGACGGTCGCGCCCTCGTCGTCGGGCGAGGTGGCGCGGATGTGCGTCGGCTGCGACATGTAGCGCCGCGCGAGGCCGATGACCGCACCCGGCATGGTCGCCGAGAACAGCATCGTCTGGCGGGTCGGCGGCAGCATGGTGATGATCCGCTCGACGTCGGGCAGGAAGCCCAGGTCGAGCATCTCGTCGGCCTCGTCGAGGACGAGGGCACGCACGTGCGACAGGTCGAGCTTGCGCTGGCCGGCCAGGTCGAGCAGGCGGCCCGGGGTGCCGACGATCACGTCGACGCCCTTCTTCAGGGCCTCGACCTGCGGCTCGTACGCACGGCCGCCGTAGATCGCGAGAACGCGGACGTTACGCACCTTGCCGGCGGTCAGCAGGTCATTGGTGACCTGCTGGCAGAGCTCACGCGTGGGGACGACGACCAGCGCCTGCGGCGCATCGGTCAGCTGCTCGGGCTTGGCCCGGCCCGCCTCGACGTCCGCGGGGACGGTGACGCGCTCCAGCAGCGGAAGACCGAAACCGAGCGTCTTGCCGGTACCGGTCTTGGCCTGTCCGATCACGTCGGAGCCGGAGAGTGCGACGGGGAGCGTCATCTCCTGGATGGGAAAGGGGGACACAATGCCGACGGCCTCAAGGGCCTCGGCCGTCTCGGGAAGAATCCCGAGGTCTCGGAACGTAGTCAGGGTGCTGCCTCTTCTGTGAGACGCGGTCCGAGGCGAACGCTGGGGGTCGTACCGTGCCGGGGTTGGTCATCCGGCCGTGGATGGGCCGGGTGGCGCGGGACCACTGCCGTCGCTCGAGCGCTCGTGCCGCTGAGGGGGCCCCTCATCTGCGGTCGTACGTGGCGTACGCCCCGCGTGGAGGGCTGTCGGGTCGGAGCCGATCGGGCCACCGACCGGGCATCCTCATTCAATTTCGCGCCACCGGTACATCCAAAATACTCAGTAGCCGCAATACCACTGTACCCCGGATTCGCGCATCTGTGTTGGGCAAATTCATCGGAACGGTGTGATGTCACCGGCTGACCAGGCCCTTCCATCCTTCGGCGGGCGGGCTATTCTGCGGTTCATGGAGACGCCTGACAACGCCACTGAAGCCCCCGCACCCACCGGAATCGCCGCCCAGGACTGGGCCACCGCATCCGCCGAGCCGCAATACCGTGCCGCGGTCGTGGATCTGCTGGGAGCACTCGCGTACGGGGAGCTGGCGGCCTTCGAGCGGCTAGCCGAGGACGCAAAACTCGCACCGACGCTGGCCGACAAGGCGGAGCTGGCAAAGATGGCGTCCGCCGAATTCCATCACTTCGAGCGGTTGACGGACCGGCTGACCGCGATCGAGACCGAGCCGACCGGGGCCATGGAGCCGTTCGCCAAGGCGCTCGACGACTTCCACCGCCAGACCGCCCCGTCGGACTGGCTGGAGGGTCTGGTCAAGGCGTACGTCGGCGACTCGATCGCCAGTGACTTCTACCGTGAGGTCGCCGCCCGCCTCGACTCGGACACCCGCTCGCTCGTCCTCGCCGTGCTGGACGACACGGGCCACGGCAACTTCGCCGTCGAGAAGGTGCGCGCCGCGATCGAGGCCGACCCGCGGGTCGGCGGACGGCTCGCGCTGTGGGCCCGGCGGCTGATGGGTGAGGCGCTCTCCCAGGCCCAGCGGGTGGTCGCCGACCGCGACGCGCTGTCGACGATGCTGGTGGGCGGGGTGGCGGACGGGTTCGACCTGGCCGAGGTCGGCCGGATGTTCTCGCGGATCACCGAGGCGCACACCAAGCGGATGGCCGCGCTCGGACTGGCTGCCTGACAGACCGCCGACGGCCCCCTCAGGCCGCCGCTGATCGGCTCAGGCGGCGGCCGCGCGGGCGGATCAGCAGCGACAGCGTCACCGCGCCGATCAGCACCGCGCCGATCAGGGTGGGCAGGACGTGCCCCGGTCCCAGCACCGAGTGCATCAGATACGCGCCGAACAGGGCACCCAGAGCACCGGTGGCGTAGACGGCACGGCGGGACGGGAGCCGACCGGACAGCGAGCGGAGCGCCGCCCAGGAGAGGGCGAGTCCGAGCGCGACGGAGCCGAGGGATTCCCAGATCACAGACGATCACCTCGCGGGTTGCGGAGGGGGTGTCTCCCATGCTTCCAGGGCGATGGGGGAGGGCAAACCGGTCGTAGGCCGTACTACCCGTGGGCTGCGGAACGCAACCCTCCTGGCACAGGTTCCGCACAGGTGCCGCACGGCGGCAACCGGTACGGAGCAGCCGGCGGAACGCAGAAGCGGCCCGGAGGGGATACACCCCTCCGGGCCGCTTCGAACTGCTGCGCCTCTGTCCCTACAGCGCGCCGAACCCCACCCGCCGTGTGCTCGGCTCGCCGATCTCCACATAGGCGACCCGGTCGGCCGGCACCAGGACCTTGCGGCCCTTGTCGTCCGTGAGGCTGAGCAGCTGCGTCTTGCCGGTCAGAGCCTCGGCGACCGCGCTCTCGACCTCCTCGGCGGAAAGCCCGCTCTCCAGAACGATCTCCCGGGGTGCGTGCTGCACGCCGATCTTGACCTCCACGGCTATGTCCCTCCGACGGTCAGTCCTCTTGCGCGTGAGCCGCGCCGTACGCACCACACATTAGCCCGGTGAGCGGAGCCGTCAGCGGTCGGCAGGCAACGCCCGCAGCGAACACGTATCGCGGATACGTGAGGAGCACCGGCCGGACGTCAGTGCTGATCGATGCCGTGCAGGGGGAACCCGGCGATGCCACGCCAGGCCAGCGAGGTGAGGAGCTGTACCGCCGTGTCGCGCGGGATCGCCGACCGGCTGGACAGCCAGTACCGGGCGACGACCTGGGACACGCCGCCCAGACCGACCGCGAGCAGCATCGACTCGTCCTTGGAGAGCCCCGTGTCCCCCGCGATGACGTCGGAGATCGCCTCCGCGCACTGCAGCGAGACCCGGTCGACCCGTTCCCGTACCGCCGGCTCGTTCGTCAGGTCCGACTCGAAGACCAGCCGGAAGGCGCCGCCCTCGTCCTCGACGTACGCGAAATAGGCGTCCATCGTCGCGGCGACACGGAGCTTGTTGTCCGTCGTCGACGCCAGCGCGGTACGGACCGCCTGCAGCAGCGATTCGCAGTGCTGGTCGAGCAGAGCCAGATAGAGCTCCAGCTTGCCCGGGAAGTGCTGGTAGAGCACCGGCTTGCTGACACCGGCCCGCTCGGCGATGTCGTCCATCGCGGCGGAGTGGTAACCCTGCGCGACGAAGACCTCCTGCGCGGCGCCCAGCAGCTGGTTGCGTCGGGCGCGGCGAGGCAGGCGAGTGCCCCGCGGGCGCGCCGCCTCTGTCTGCTCGATGGCTGTCACGCCGCCTCCCAAAATTGTGATCGAACACAGCCTTTTTCTGCACGCTGCGCCGTACAGCCATCGTACTTTTGAGTAACCCGGGTGCGCGCGGCGCGGACGCAGAATTTCACGGACCGGACGGCTGCGGTAGCCACAGATTCGTCGACCTGCACGGCAAAGCGGGGCGTATCAGCGGTAATCGTCCTCGTCCTCCGCGACGACGCGCGCCTGCTCCGCCGCATCCGCCTCGTTTGCGGTGTCCCGGTCGATGTCCGTGAGCGGATCGTCGCTCTTCGGCTGGAGATCGGCCTGCTGCTCGGCCGCGTCAGCCTCGGGTGCCTCCGGGTCCGGCTCGTCCGGCTGAATTCTCTCGAAGGTCTCCGGGTCGCTGGGGTCAACCGTCATGGTGACTCCCTTCCTCAGCTTCGAGCGTAGGAGTTACCCCGGCACGGCGCTATGCGATCTGTGACGGCGAACACATGAACCACAGTGTGATCGTCTCGTAACATTGCCGCATGTCTTCGACCGAGCTGCCGGGAGTCCGAGCCGCCGCCGCTGCAGCGGCGGCCCCCACGGTGAGCACCGTCCGGGTCGCCGAGGGGGAGGAGCTGCGCTCCGTCGCGCTCCCCGGCCTGACGCTGAACGTCCGCACCCGGCCGCCGGAGCGGACCGGGCTGCCGCCCGCGCTCTACGTGCACGGGCTCGGCGGTTCCTCGCAGAACTGGTCGGCGCTGATGCGGCTGCTGCAGGACGTGGTGGACGGCGAGGCGGTCGACCTGCCCGGCTTCGGGGACTCCCCGCCGCCGGACGACGGCAACTATTCGGTCACCGGGCACGCCCGCGCGGTGATCCGGCTCCTGGACGCGGGGGAACGCGGCCCCGTCCATCTCTTCGGCAATTCGCTCGGCGGCGCGGTGGCCACCCGGGTCGCGGCCGTCCGCCCCGACCTGGTGCGGACGCTCACCCTCATCTCACCGGCGCTGCCCGAGATCCGGGTGCAGTGGCCCGCCGTGCCGACCGGACTGCTCGCCCTTCCGGGGGTCGCATCCCTGTTCTCCCGGATGACCAAGGACATGACGGCGGAACAACGGACGCTCGGAGTCATGGCACTCTGTTACGGCGATCCGGCACGCGTCTCCGAAGCCGGCTTCCGCGAAGCGGTGGCGGAAATGGAGCGACGGCTGGAACTGCCGTACTTCTGGGATGCGATGGCGCGCTCGGCGCGTGGCATCGTCGACGCGTACACGCTGGGCGGGCAGCACGGACTGTGGCGCCAGGCCGAGCGTGTGCTCGCGCCGACCCAGCTCGTGTACGGCGGACGGGACCAGCTCGTCTCGTACCGGATGGCACGCAGAGCGTCCGCGGCCTTCCGCGATTCGCGGCTGCTGACACTGCCCGATGCCGGGCACGTGGCGATGATGGAGTACCCGGAAGCGGTCGCCCAGGCGTTCCGGGAACTGCTCGACGAACGCGGCGGGAGCTGATCCGGGGCGTGGGACGACACAGTCGAAAAGGGCCCCCAGCCCGCGAGCGAGATATCGATGCCGCCGCGGCGGACCGGGGCGGCGCTCGTGAGGCGATCCGGGCGGAGCCCGGCAGCGGACGGCGCAGGAGGGTGGCCGGAGCGCCGCCCGGCACGGACGGGCACACTCCGTTCGAGGGGGTCCCGCAGGTGCGTGGCGGCCATCCCGAGCAGCGCGAGCCGGGCGGTGACCGGGGGACCGGACCGCAGCCGGTGTTCGGCGACCGGCAGGCTCCGGGGCAGCCGGGCGGCCCGGGTCTGCGTCCCGGGACGCAGACACCTCGGCCCATGGCCCGGCCGAGGCCGCAGGGGGCGGCGGACCGGCAGCCCGCGGCCGGTACGCGGTCGCTGATACCGGGTCCGCGACGGGAGTTCGTCGACGCCTTCGACGCACCGCCCGCACCGCCCGCGCCACCCGCCCCTCGTTCCCCGTCCGCCTCACCGGCCCCGCCGGTCGACCCGTTCACCTCGGTCGGCGACGGGGACGAGCAGCCGCCTCCCGGCGACGCCGATGCCCCGCTGGTCACCAGGAGCAGCAAGGGGCGCACCCTCACCGGCGTCGCGGCCGCCGCCGTGACCACCGTGCTGGCGGTGGTCGTGGCCGGCCAGGTCGCGCACGACAGCAGCGCGCGGGTCGGCATGGCCGCACCCGGGACGGGCGTCGACCGGGACAGTGGCGAGGACACCTCCTCCCGCTCGGACGGCCGGCAGACGCCGCAAGCGGCGGTGGTCGCGCCTCTTTCGTACGAGCAGAAGATGGCCATCGCCTATCCGCTCGCTCCGGAACTCAAGGGTTCCGGACACTTCGAGACGGTCCCGGGAACGGCGAAGGCGCCGGGCCGGGGGCATAAGTATCGCTATCGGATCGATGTCGAGAAAGGTCTCGGTCTCGACGCCGGACTCTTTGCCGAGGCGGTCCAGAGAACCCTTAATGACGACCGTAGTTGGGCGCACGACGGCGCCATGACTTTTGAGCGGATCTCCTCGGGCGATCCGGATTTCGTGATCACTCTGGCCAGCCCGGGAACCACCGGTGACTGGTGCGGGAAGTCGGGTCTCGATACGACCGAGGACAACGTCTCGTGCGATTCGGCGGCGACCGAGCGCGTGATGATCAACGCCTATCGCTGGGCGCAGGGATCGTCGACGTTCGGCCCGAAGAAGCTCTTCTCCTACCGTCAGATGCTGATCAATCACGAGGTCGGCCACCGTCTGGGTCACAATCATGTGAGCTGCCGCACGCCGGGCGCCCTGGCTCCCGTGATGCAGCAGCAGACCAAGTCCCTCGATATCGACGGCATCAAGTGCCGCCCCAACGCCTGGGCGTATCCGAGCAGTTGAGTCCGGCCGGACCGCCCGTCGGCCCCGCCCGGCTGTTGCCGGCTGCCTCCCGGCCGATGCCCGCGATCGGGTCGAGTGTCCGGCCCTGGGAGAGGGTGTCCGGCATGTGAGACGACTGTCTCATTCCGCGTTGACATCAAGGGTGCCGTCGCGCATATTTCTCGGCATGTCACGCAAGCCCGTCACCTTCGAACGCGCCGCCATAGAGCTGGCGCTCATCGGTGTGACCGGGCACAGCGTCGCCGACATTCACTGTTGCTGACGCCTGCCTGAGCGCGCGTCGACTTCCTTTCCCCGAGCCCTGTCTCGCAGGGAACGGCTCTTCCCGACTGCCGCGCCGGGCGTACTCCGTCCGCAGGCGCGGCAGTTCTGGTGTCCAGGTCCGGTTCATCCTGATCCTTGACCGTTTATCCCCCACGCCCTCGCTGCTGCCTGCACGGATGCTCGTTCAGTCTTCTTCCGTCAGCAGTACTCCGAGAGGTCATCTTCCGATGCGTCAACCGTCCGTCATATCGCGCCGCGTGGCAGCGGCCGTCGTGGTTCTTGTCGTGGGTTCGGGCGCCGCCGCGTGCGGGCCCCAGGACAGCAAGGACAGCGACGGCACATCCGGCGCGGCGGGCAAGCCCGCCAAGGGCGGTACGCTCACCGTCCTCAACAGCAACCCGCAGGAGGACTTCGACCCCGCGCGGCTCTACACCTCCGGTGGCGGCAACGTCCCGTCCCTGGTCTTCCGTACGCTGACCACCCGCAACCGGGAGGACGGCGCGGCCGGCGCGAAGGTCGTGCCCGACCTGGCGACCGACCTGGGCACGCCCAGCAAGAACGCCACCGTCTGGACGTACACGCTCAAGGACGGCCTGAAGTACGAGGACGGCACCGCGATCACGAGCGCCGACATCAAGTACGGCATCGAGCGCTCCTTCGCCGCCGAACTCTCCGGCGGTGCGCCCTACCTGCGCGACTGGCTGATCGGCGGCGCCGACTACCAGGGCCCGTACAAGGACAAGAAGGGCCTCGCCTCGATCGAGACGCCCGACGCGAAGACGATCGTCTTCCACCTCAACAAGCCGGAGGGCGAGTTCCCCTACCTGGCGACGCAGACCCAGACGACCCCGGTGCCGAAGGCCAAGGACACCGGCACGAAGTACGAGAACCACCCGATCTCCTCGGGTCCGTACAAGGTCGTCAAGAACGAGGGCGACGGCGAGCGCCTCGTCCTGGAGCGCAACACGTTCTGGTCGGCCGCCACCGACGAGGAGCGCAAGGCGTACCCGGACCGGATCGACGTCCGCTCCGGACTCGACTCCGCCGTCATCAACCAGCGGCTCTCCGCCTCCCGCGGCGCGGACGCCGCCGCCGTCACCACCGACACCAACCTCGGGCCGGCCGAGCTCGCCAAGGTCACCGGCGACAAGAAGCTCGCCGCCCGTGTCGGCACCGGCCACTTCGGCTACACGAACTACATCGCCTTCAACCCGAAGGTGAAGCCGTTCGACAACCCGAAGGTGCGCCAGGCGATCTCGTACGCCGTCGACCGCACCTCGGTCGTCAACGCGGCCGGTGGCTCCTCGCTCGCCGAGCCCGCCACCACCTTCCTTCCGGAGCAGCCGTCCTTCGGCTACAGCGCGTACGACGCCTTCCCGGCGGGCAGGACCGGCAACGCGGCCAAGGCCAAGGAGCTGCTGAAGGAGGCCGGTTACGCCAAGGGCCTGACCATCACGCTCACGCACTCCAACGAGAAGAACTTCGCCACCAGCCCGGAGATCGCCACCGCCGTCCAGGAGGCGCTGAAGAAGGCCGGGATCACCGTCGAGCTGGAGGGCCTGGAGGGCAACGCCTACTCGGACAAGATCTACAACGTGAAGAGCGAGCCCGGCTTCTTCCTCACCGGCTGGGGCGCCGACTGGCCGTCCGGCGGTCCGTTCCTCGCGCCGATCTTCGACGGACGCCAGATCGTCAGGAACGGCTACAACTTCAACGCCTCCCAGCTCGACGACGCCTCCGTCAACAAGGAGGTCGACGAGATCAACAAGCTGACCGACCTGAGCGCGGCCGCGAAGCGCTGGGGCGCACTCGACAAGAAGATCGGTGAGCAGGCGGTGACCGTCCCGCTGTTCCACCCGGTCTACAAGCGCCTGTACGGCGAGGCCGTCAAGAACGTCGTCATCAGCGACTGGACCGGCGTGCTCGACATCTCGCAGGTCGCGGTCAAGTAACCATGGCCGAAGCACTGCTGGTCAAGGAGACGGGGGCCGCTGCGGCGGCCCTCGCCTCCGGGGCCTCCTCGTTCAGCGGGCGGCTGCGCGCTCGGCGCTCCGCCGTCGTGGCGGCCGTCGTCATCGCCCTGCTGGTCCTGGTCGCGCTCGCCGCGCCGCTGCTGGCGGGCATCGAGGGCCAGGACCCCACCACGTACCACGCGAACCTCGTCGACTCCGCCACCGGCGGCGTACCGCTGGGATCGTTCGGCGGCATCAGCGCCGAGCACTGGCTCGGCGTCGAACCGCTCACCGGCCGCGACCTGTTCGCCCGCGTCGTGTACGGAGCGCGGGTCTCGCTCGGCGTCGCCTTGGCCGCGACCCTGCTCCAGGTGATCATCGGCGTGCTCGTCGGTCTCGCCGCCGGACTCGGCAACCGGTTCGTCGACCAGGCGCTCAGCCGCGTCACCGACATCGTCGTCGCCCTGCCCGTCATGGTGATCGCGCTCGGCGCGCTCGCCGTCGTCCCCGCAGACTTCCCGCGCCCGGTGCTGATCGCCGCGATCGTCGGGCTGGTCGGCTGGTCCGGCATCTCCAAGATCGTGCGCGCCCAGACCCTCGCGCTGAAGTCGCTCGACCATGTTGCCGCCGCCCGGCTCAGCGGCTGGGGCGGCCGGCGGATCGCCCGGCGCGAACTGCTGCCCGCGCTCGCCGCACCCGTCATCACGTATGCCGTGCTGCTCTTCCCCGGCAACATCGTCGTCGAAGCGGCGCTGTCCTTCCTCGGCGTCGGCATCAAGCCGCCCACGCCGTCCTGGGGGCAGATGCTCAGCGACGCCGACACCTGGTACCAGGCGGCGCCCACCTATCTGCTGATCCCCGCCCTGCTCATCTTCATCACCGTGCTGGCGCTGACCGTCCTCGGCGAGGGCGTACGCAACGCACTCGACCCGCGCGTCGCCTCGCGGCTGCGGATCGGCACCGGACGCAGGAAGGAGACCGGAGCATGACCCGGTTCCTGCTGCGGCGCCTCGGCGGGGTGCTGTTCGTGCTCCTCGCCCTCAGCGTCGTCGTCTACGCCGCGTTCTACGTCGCCCCGGGCAACGTCGCACAGATCGCCTGCGGGCCGCGCTGTTCACCTGCCCAGGTGGCGCAGGTCAGCGACCAGCTCCGGCTGGGCGACCCGCTGTACATGCAGTACGCGCACTTCCTCCAGGGGATCCTCGTCGGCCGCGACTACTCGACCGGCACCGGGATCCTGCACTGCCAGGCCCCCTGCCTCGGCCGCTCCTACCAGGACGACCAGCAGGTCACCCAGCTGATCCTCACCAAGCTCCCGGCCACCGCCTCGCTCGCCATCGGCGCCTTCGTGCTGTGGATCCTGCTCGGCGTCGGCACCGGACTGCTCTCGGTGTGGCGGCGCGGCCGCGCGACCGAGCGGATTCTCACCGGACTGACCCTGGCCGGCATGGCCACGCCGGTCTTCGTCATCGGCCTGCTGCTGATCATCGTGTTCTGCTCGGCGCTGCAACTGCTGCCGTTCCCCGACTACGTACCGCTCACCGAGAACCCGGAGCAGTGGGCCTGGAACCTGCTGCTGCCCTGGGTCTCGCTGGCGCTGGTCTCCGCCGCTCCGTACGCCCGGATGACCCGGTCGTCCATGCTGGAGACCCTCGCCGAGGACCATGTGCGCACCTTCCGCGCGTACGGGGTGAGCGAGCGGGGACTCGTCGGGCGGCATGCGCTGCGCGGCGCACTCGGCCCCGTGATCGCGCTCGGCGCACTGGACATCGGCTCGATGTTCGGCGGCGCCGTCCTCACCGAATCGCTGTTCAACATCCCCGGCGTCGGACGTGAACTCGTCGACGCCGTGAAGAACGTCGACCTTCCGGTCGTCGTCGGCCTGGTGCTCGTCACCGGCTTCTTCGTCGTCCTTGCCAATGCCGTCGCGGACATCCTGCAGGCGATGGCCGACCGTCGGGTGGTGCTGTCATGAGCCTCGTCGAGGTCTCCGATCTGACGATCTCCTTCGACGGCGCGGCAGGTGTCCGGGCCGTGGACGGAGTCTCCTTCACGCTGGAGGCGGGTGCCGCGCTCGGTGTCGTCGGTGAGTCCGGCTCCGGCAAGAGCGCGTCGGCGTACGCCCTGCTCGGACTGCACCGGGGGACAGGCGCCACCGTCGGCGGCTCGATCCGGGTCGCGGGCGTGGATGTTCAGACGGCGGACGACGCGGAACTGCGGGCGCTGCGCGGGGCGAAGGCCGCGATGGTCTTCCAGGACCCGCTGTCGTCCCTGGACCCGTACTACGCGGTCGGCGACCAGATAGCCGAGGTGTACCGGGTCCACACGCGTGCCTCCCGGCGGGCTGCGCGGGCGCGGGCCGTGGAGGTCCTCGACCGGGTCGGCATCCCCGACGCGGCACGGCGTTCCCGGTCCCGGCCGCACGAGTTCTCCGGCGGGATGCGGCAGCGCGCCCTCCTCGCGATGGCGCTCGCCTGCGAGCCGCAGCTGCTGATCGCCGACGAACCGACGACCGCGCTGGACGTCACTGTCCAGGCCCAGATCCTCGACCTGCTGCACCACCTGCGCCATGAAACGGGCATGGGACTGCTGCTGGTCACCCATGACGTGGGCGTCGCGGCGGAGAGCGTCGACGACGTGCTGGTCATGCAGTCGGGCCGGGAGGTGGAGAGCGGGCCCGTCGCCGACGTGCTCGGTGCGCCCCGTCGGCCGTACACGCGCGAACTCCTCTCCGCGGTCCCGCGGGTGGACGCGAAGCGGGTGGCGCCGGCCGCGGCGCCGGACGTGAAGGGCGCGGTGCCCATCCCGGCGCCGCGGGGCGCGGGCGCCGGCGAGCCGCTGCTCGAAGCCGTCGGCCTGCGGCGCGAATTCGGGCGCGGCAGCGGCCGGGTCATCGCCGTGGACGGCGTCTCCCTCACCGTCCACCGCGGCGAGACACTCGGCATCGTCGGTGAGAGCGGCAGCGGCAAGACGACGCTCGGCCGGATGCTCGTACGCCTCCTCGACCCGACCGGGGGCGGGCTCCACTACGGGGGCGCGGAGATCGGCTCCCTGTCCGACAAAGCACTGCGGCCGTACCGGCGCGAGCTCCAGATGGTCTTCCAGGACCCCGTCGCCTCGCTCAACCCGCGCCGCTCGATCGGCGAATCCGTCGCCGATCCGCTGCGCGCCGCGGGCGTCCGCGACGACACCAGGATCCGGAGTCGTGTCCGGGAACTGCTGGAACGCGTCGGGCTCGACCCCGACCGGTACGACCGCTACCCGCACGAATTCAGCGGCGGACAGCGCCAGCGCGTCGGTATCGCCCGCGCACTCGCCGCCGACCCCAAGGTGATCGTCTGCGACGAACCGGTCTCCGCGCTCGATGTCACCACCCAGGCGCAGGTCACCGCACTCCTCGCCGAAGTCCAGCGGGAACTGGGGCTCGGGCTGGTCTTCATCGCCCATGACCTCGCCGTCGTCCGGCAGGTCAGCGACCGGGTCGCGGTGATGCGGCAGGGCCGGATCGTCGAACAGGGCAGCGTCGACGAGGTCTACGGGGCGCCGCGGGATCCGTACACCAAGCAGCTTCTCGCCGCCGTACCCGCGCTTGATCCGGCGCTCGCGACGGTGCGCCGGGCGGCCCGCAAGGAGCTGGCCGCAGCCTGACCCTGTGTAACCGATCATCCTCATAGCGCGACAGAACGCTGTGGGTGCGGGAAAGTTACGACGGTTCACCCCTTTCGGTGGCGCAATGGACAACCGTCCGTCGCGCCACCGACGTATCCGCTTACGGTCGTCCCGCTGCGAGTCGCCAAACCAACGGCGACCGCCCACTCAGGAAGATCGGGGGTGCGCTCGTGCGGATCGGACTCCTCACCGACGGTGGTTATCCGTATGCGACCGGTGAGTCCAGACTCTGGTGCGACCGCCTGGTGCGCGGGCTGACGCAGCACGAGTTCGACCTCTACGCGCTCAGCCGCTCCGCCGAGCAGGAGGCGCAGGGCTGGGTACAGCTTCCGCCCCAGGTCAGCCGGGTACGGACGGCGCCGCTGTGGATGACCGACGAGGACGTCCTGGGCGGCCATGCCCCCAAGGGGCTGCTCGCCCGACTGGTGACCGGAGGGGGTGGGCGGTCGTACGGACGGCGCGAACGGCGCCGGTTCACGGCGCACTTCACGGCGCTCGCCACGTCGATCTGCACGGCGGAAGCGACCGCGGAGGCCGGCGGTGGCGGATCCTCGGCCGGCGCCGCCGACACACAGTTCACCGACGGGCTGTACGGACTCGCCGAACTGGCCCGCGAACACGGCGGACTTCCCGCGGCGCTCCGCTCCGAGACCGCTGTGCGCGTACTGGAAGCAGCCTGCCACGCCCCGGGCACCGGGCGGACCGTCCAGGCCGCGACCGTCCCCGACCTCCTCGCCCTCGCCGCGGAACTGGACCGCGTCCTGCGCCCGCTCTCCCCCGACTGGTACGACGAGGAGAGCCTCGGTGCGGTCGACCTCTGCCACGCGGCGTCCGGCGGGGCAGCGGCCCTGCCCGGGCTGTTGGCCAAACGCTTCTTCGGCGTCCCGCTGCTGGTCACCGAGCACGGCGTGCAGTTGCGGGCCCACTACCTCGCAGTGACCGGCACACCCCTGGGTGCACCGGTACGCGCCCTGCTTGCCGCATTCCACGGACGGCTCGCCACCGAGGTGTACCGGCAGGCCGCGCTCATCACCTCCGGCAATACGCAGGCACGCCGCTGGCAGGAACGGTGCGGCGCCGACCGCGCCAAGCTGCGCACGGTCTACCCCGGCATGGAGGCGGCCCGCTTCGCAGCCCTGGGGGAGAGCAAGGACGAGGGCGGTCCCGACACCCTGGTCTGGGTCGGCCGGATCGAGCCGTCCAAGGACCTGATCGCACTGCTGCACGCCTTCGCAGACGTACGGAAGGCCGAACCGGACGCCCGGCTGCGGATCGTCGGCGCGCCGGCGCCGGGCGCGGAAGGCGCCACGTACCTCGCGCACTGCCGGGCACTCGCCGCCCAGCTCTTCCCGGACGAGGCCGCCGACGCACATGCCGTCGGCGACAGCCCGGTCTCCTTCGAGGACATCGGCGGTGCCGAGGTCGCGGACCTCGCCGAGGCGTACGCGGCGGGTGGGATCGTCGTCCTCTCCAGCGTCGTCGAGGGCTTCCCGATCAGTCTGGTCGAGGCGATGTTCTGCGGACGGGCCACGGTGTCGACGGATGTCGGCGCGGTCGTCGAAGTCATCGGCGGTACGGGTCTTGTGGTGCCCCCGCGCAACCCCCGGGCGCTCGCCGACGCGTGCATCACGCTGCTGCGCGACCCCGAGCGCCGTGCACGTCTGGGCGCGGCGGCGCGCGCCCGCGCGCTCGAACTCTTCACCGTCGAACAGAACCTCGCGGCATTTCGCGGCATTTACCTGGAGCTGATCTCCCGCTCCCCGGTGCGCAGGGAGGCGGACGGCGCTCCGCGCCCGTTCGCGACTCCGCCCGAGGCCCGGGTCCTGGGCAGCTGGACGGTTCCCGTGCACACCCCGAGCTGGGCCATCGAGGGCGTGTGCGCGGGTGCGCGTGGGACGGCGGACCGCGATGTGTGAGCAGCAGACGCACAGAAGGACGAGCCGGTCCGGCGGACTCGGCATGGATCACGGAGGATTTCCCATGGGCGGCCGCCCGACCGAGGCGCTCGACGTCCCCGGCACCCCGACGACCGACAGAAGCTGGAACCCGCGCTCGGAGGTCCTGGTCTCCGGACCCCGGGTCACGGAGATTTCCGCCCCGGCCTGGGGGCGGCCCGGGACGGGGGCGATGCCGGGCCTCGCGGGGGTGGGGCCGGTGCGGCCGGTGGCGCTGATGGAGCAGTCGCCGGCGAGGGGGGCGGCCGAGGGGCCGGACTCCCCGCAGGAACGGGACCCGGACGCGGATTCGCTGCGGGACCCGGCGCCGGATCGGGAACCGGCGCGGAAACCGGACGTGACCGGGAGTCCGGCACCCGACCGCCCCGCGACCGCCGACGAGTTCCCTGCCGTCACGGGCTGGGCGCTCACCGGCGCCGGAACCGCCGATGTGCGTGCGGACCCCGCAGAGCCCGCACAGCCTGGTGCTGGTGCTGGTGCTGGTGCTGGTGCTGGTGCTGGTGCTGGTGCCGGTGCGGCCGGCGCTGCGCAGGGCGCCGGTGTCGTGGCGGAGAGCGGAGGCGCGTCCGAGGACGGTGTCCTCGCGGCGGCCGAGGCCGGCACACCGCCCGAGGACGGAGCTCTCGAGCAGGCCGGGACCCCTGCCGGGCCCGCTGCCTGCGACCCGGCGGCGGCCGAGACCGGGACACGGACCGACACGCCCGCCGAGGTGCGGACGCAGACGCCGACCCGGACACACCCCGGCAGTGACGACGCACCCGCCCCCACACCCCGGGCCCCCGAGGTCGCGCACACCCGTGCCACCCCCGCACGCAAGCTCAGCGCCTCCCGGCGCGGGCCCGTCGATCCCGTGAAGACCCTCATGCACCGCCACCGCGACCTCTGCGAACGCGCCGTCGACCCGCTGGAGATCGCCGCCGGGCTCGAAGCCCACGGGGTCACCGACCGCACCGCCGCCCGTTACCGGCACCGCGATGTCTTCTCGCTCGCCGAGGAGCTCTACGCGCGAGTGCCCGCCGTGACAGGGGAGCCGGCGCGCGCGGTGCCTCCCGCGCCGGTGCGCGACACCGAGACGCGCCCCGTCTGGTCGCTCCTCGCGCTGCTGCCCGGTGCGGCCTGCACCGCGACCGCCGTCGTCCTGAAACTCACCGAAGGCGCACTCGGCGGTGGGGTGCGGCTCACCGTGACCCTCGTCGGGGCACTCGTCGCGTTCCTCGGGCTCGGCCTCTGCCTGCGGAGTGGCCCCCTGCGCGCCCCGGAGGGCCGCTCCTCGGCGGCAGCCACTCTGTACGTGGGCTGGCTCCTCGGCTACGTCCTGTACGGCCAGGCGCTGCTCGACCAGGTCCTCAGCGGCGGCCCGGAAGGACCCTGGGCGCTCACCCCCGCACCCCTGCTGGGACTCGCGCTCGCCGTCGCCCCCGCCGCCTGGTGCGCGCACCTCTTCTCCGTACACGCACACCGCGGACTCACCGGCAGCCGCGCACTGGAGGAGTTCGCCGCAGGGGTGCGCCCCCTCCTCTTCGGGACCGTCGCCCTCTTCCTCTGCGTGCTCTCGGGGCTGCTCCGCCTCGCCGAGCTCGGGTACGGAGGCGGCGGCACCCTCGTCGCGGCCGCCGCGCTCGGCGTACTCCTTTTGCTCGCCCGGCTGCTGACCGTCCACGGCTACCCGGAGCCCGCCAACACCGGACTCGCCGCCGCCTGCGCCGTCGAGGCGGTCGCCCCCGCGCTGATCCTGGCCGGGCGGCTGCCCGGCCTCCATGTCCTCGCCCGCCCCGTCGACGCGGTCATCGAGGCGGGCGGCACCGGAGCCGTACCCGCCATCGCCTGCGGCGCGGCCGCGCTCGGGCTGCTGATCCACGCCACCGTCGCTCTCTCCAGGGCTTCCGCCCACACCACCGCGTAAGCCGCGATGAAGAGCCACTCCCTGTACGAACCCCGCGGGGCCGACGCCACGGGCCCTTGCCCCTCGGCGCCTGCCTGTGGACCCGACAGGCACTTACCGCTCACCACCTCCCCAAGGAGACACCGGACATGACCCCCCAATCCCCCGCACCGGCAGCCCGCCGTCGGCACGAAGGGGGCACCCGATGAGGGTTCTGCTGCTCGGAGCCAACGGGTTCCTCGGCCGCTTCGTGGCCGACCGGCTGCTCGCCGACCCCGCCGTGCACCTCACGGCGCTCGGCCGCGGCGACGACGCCGACGTACGGTTCGACCTCGCGGGCGGCTCCCCCGGAGCCCTCACCCGCTTCCTGAACGCCGTCCACCCCGGCGTCGTCGTCAACTGCGCGGGCGCCACCCGCGGCGGCGCCCGGGACCTGACCCGGCACAACACCGTCGCCGTCGCCACCGTCTGCGAGGCGATGCGGCGCAGCGGCTGCAGCGCCCGCCTCGTCCAGGTGGGCTGCTCCTCGGAGTACGGGCCCTCGCAGCCCGGCTCCTCGACGGCGGAGGACGCCATCCCGCGCCCGGGTGGGCCGTACGGCGTCTCCAAGCTCGCCGCCACCGAACTCGTCCTCGGCTCCGGCCTCGACGCGGTCGTACTGCGGGTCTTCTCGCCGGTCGGCCCCGGCACCCCGGCGGGCTCCCCGCTGGGCCGGCTCGCCGAGGCGATGCGCCGCGCCATGCAGTCCGGCGACGGCGAGCTGAAGCTCAGCGGCCTCGGGGTGCAGCGCGACTTCGTCGACGTACGGGACGTCGCCCGCGCCGTGCACGCCGCCTCGCTCTCCGCCGCGCAGGGAGTCGTCAACATCGGCACCGGCCGAGCCGTGCGGCTTCGCGACGCCGCCGCCGTGCTTGCCAAGGTCGCGGGCTACCCGGGTGCGCTCCACGAGCTGGACACGCCCCCCGCCCGGATGCCCATCGGCGCCCCCCGCACCTCGTCCGAGTCCGTCATCGAACACCTCTCGGCGACCCCGTCCCCGTACCCCGACGGCTGCGGCGCCTGGCAGCAGGCAGACGTCCGCACCGCCCGCGACCGGCTCGGCTGGCGGCCCCGGATCAACCTGGAGGAGTCCCTCGCCGACATCTGGATGGAGGCCGCATGCCGCATCTGACCAGCGCCGGAACGGCACACAGGACCGGCGGCGCCGAGCAGCTCGGCTTCGGCGTCCCCGGCTGCGCGCATCCGCTGCTCGCGCCCACCGAATGGGCCGAACTGACCCGCCCCGGCACCCACTTGCACTGGGCGGTCCTCAACATCGACACCGGTCCCGGCGCCCGGCCCGACCCGCACTGTCTGGAAGCGGCGGGCCGGCTCCGCAACGCCCGCGAACGGGCCCTGCACGGCGAGACCGGGCAGGACACCGTCCGGGCAGGCGGCGGCCGGCTGCTGGGCCACCTCGATCTGGCCCACGGCGACCGTCCGTTCGACGAGCTGATCAACGACGCGCGGTCCTTCCTCGACTGGTACCGCGTCGACGGCTTCTACCTGGACCGGTGTCCCGCCGACCGAGCCGGCCTCCCGGCGGTCCGTCGACTCACCGGCACGCTCGCCACGCTCCTCGAGGACGGGCTGCTGGTGCTCGGGCACGGGACCCATCCGTATCCCGGCTACGCCGAGACCGCCGACCAGCTGGTCACCTTCTCCGGGGCGTGGACCGACTACCGCTGGTCGCAGGTGGCGGAGTGGACCGCCGCCTACCCGCCGGGACGTTTCGCGCACTTCGTGCACGGTGTTCCGATCACCCACCTCGACGAGGCCCTGCGCGTCGCCCGCTGGCAGGGCGCGGGCACGATCTTCTTCACCGACCGCACCGTGCGGAGGGGCAGCAGAGGACAAACCAATCCATTCGCGGCGCTGCCCGGGTACTGGGACGACATTGTCTCGCGGATCGGACCTGGTATCTCGGAATGAGAGGGGGCGTGGCAGTGTTACGGCAAGCACAACCGTACGTAGATGAAGTACGTAGAAACCGACCACCTGCATTGTTGAGGTTCCTGTGTCGCTGCCACCCCTGGTCGAGCCAGCTGCTGAGCTCACCGTCGACGAGGTCCGCAGGTACTCCCGCCACCTGATCATCCCGGATGTCGGGATGGACGGGCAGAAGCGGCTGAAGAACGCGAAGGTGCTCTGTGTGGGCGCCGGCGGTCTCGGCTCGCCGGCCCTGATGTACCTGGCCGCGGCCGGTGTCGGCACGCTCGGCATCGTGGAGTTCGACGAGGTCGACGAGTCGAACCTGCAGCGCCAGATCATCCACAGCCAGTCCGACATCGGCCGTTCCAAGGCGGAGTCCGCCAAGGACTCGGTCCTCGGCATCAACCCGTATGTGAACGTGATCCTTCACGAAGAGCGGCTCGAGGCCGAGAACGTGATGGAGATCTTCTCCCAGTACGACCTGATCGTGGACGGCACGGACAACTTCGCCACCCGCTATCTCGTCAACGACGCTGCGGTACTGCTGAACAAGCCGTACGTGTGGGGTTCGATCTACCGCTTCGACGGCCAGGCGTCCGTCTTCTGGTCCGAGCACGGTCCCTGCTACCGCTGCCTCTACCCGGAGCCGCCGCCGCCCGGCATGGTCCCGTCCTGCGCCGAGGGCGGCGTGCTGGGCGTGCTCTGCGCGTCCATCGGTTCCATCCAGGTCACCGAGGCCATCAAGCTGCTCGCCGGTGTCGGCGACCCGCTGGTCGGCCGACTGATGATCTACGACGCCCTGGAGATGCAGTACCGCCAGGTCAAGGTCCGCAAGGACCCCGACTGCGCGGTCTGCGGCGAGAACGCGACCGTCACCGAACTCATCGACTACGAGGCCTTCTGCGGCGTCGTGTCCGAGGAGGCCCAGGAGGCGGCGCTCGGCTCCACGATCACTCCGAAGCAGCTCAAGGAGTGGATCGACACGGACGAGAAGATCGAGATCATCGACGTCCGTGAGCCGAACGAGTTCGAGATCGTCGCGATCCCCGGCGCGAAGCTGATTCCGAAGAACGAGTTCCTGATGGGCAACGCCCTCCAGGACCTCCCGCAGGACAAGCGCATCGTCCTGCACTGCAAGACCGGCGTCCGCAGCGCCGAGGTCCTCGCGGTCCTCAAGTCGGCGGGCTTCGCCGACGCGGTGCACGTCGGTGGCGGCGTGATCGGCTGGGTCAACCAGATCGAGCCCGAGAAGCCGGTGTACTAGTGCCGTGACCGGCAAAGCCTGCCGGGAGGGGTACCAGAGGCGAAAAGCTTCGAAGGGGCGGGTCCGCGTCATGCGGCCGGCCCCTTCTCCGTTCTCTCGGTGTCGCAGTGCCCCTGCTCGTCACGACCGTTGTACTGGTCGGCCAGCTGCAGCAGCAGAAGTACGGTGTGCGGCGGCAGGCCAGGGCCCGTGAGCCCGGCGTGATCCGGAAGGGGCCCCGGGCGCCGCCGCCGACAGCTTCAGCGGCAGACGGTACCGGCTGCCGGGACCGTGCCGTCCAGCAGGTAGCTGACCACCGTCTTCCTCACACAGGCGTTGCCGCTGTTGTACGCGCCGTGCCCCTGGCCCTTGTAGGTCATCTGCACCCCGACGCCCGGGCCCAGCTCTGCCGCCATCGCCTGTGCGCCCTTGTACGGGGTCGCCGGGTCGCCCGTGTTGCCGATGACCAGGATGGGGGCCGCGCCGGGAGCGCTGACGTCCGGGGTCTTCCACGCACCCGCGACCGGCCAGCCGGTGCACTGCAGCAGACCCCAGCCCAGATAGTCGCCGAAGACCGGCGACGCCTTCCGGAACTCCGGAATCAGCGCCCTCGTCCCGTCGACGGTGAACCGCTGCTTCGAGTCCGCGCAGTTGACGGCCGCGTTGGCGGCCGTCGAGTTGTCGTAACGGCCGGTCCGGGAACGGCCGTTCAGCGAGTCGGCGAGGGCCAGGAGCAGCGCGCCGTTCCCGCCGTCCGCCTCGTCGACCCCCTGTTCCAGCAGCGACCAGGTCTCCTTGGAGTAGAGCGAGGCCGCGATTCCGGTGGTGGCCTGGGTCTGCGTCAGCTGCCGGGAGCCGAGCCCCGGGACCGGCTGCTTGTCCAGCCGGTCGAGAAGTTCGGCGATCCCCTGCTCGACCTCCTTCCCGGTGGTACCGGGAAGCTTGCAGGCGGCGCCGCGATCCGCGCAGTTCTGGGTGAAGTTGTCCAGCGCCAGCTGGAAGCCCTTCGCCTGGCCGAGGGAGGACTGCTTGTAGTCCTCGGTCGGGTCGACGACCCCGTCGAGCACCGCCCTGCCGACCTTCTTCGGGAACAAGTGCGCGTAGACGCCGCCCAGTTCGGTGCCGTACGAGATGCCGAAATAGTGCAGCTTGTCGTCGCCGAGCACCTGGCGCATCAGATCCATGTCGCGGGCGGCGTTGGTGGTGCCGACATGGGGGAGTTCGGAGCCGGAGTTCTTCTCGCAGGCCGCGGCGAACTTCTTCTGCTGGTTGAGGAGAACCTGCTCCTCGGCGGCGGTCTCCGGGGTGGCGTCGGTCTGGAAGCGCGCGTCGAGCTGTTGGTCGTTCTCGCACTTCACCCCTTCGCTGCGGCCGACCCCGCGCGGATCGAAGCTCACCAGGTCGTAACGGGTACGGAGGTTGGCGTACGTGGGGCCGAATGCGGGCAGCGTGGCGACGCCGGAGGCGCCGGGGCCGCCGAAGTTGAAGATGAGCGAGCCGATTCGCTTGTTCTGGTTGACGGCCCTGGCGCGGATCAGCGCCAGCGCGATCGTGTCGCCGCCCGGCTTCGCGTAATCGAGCGGGACCTTCATGAAGGAGCACTCCCAGACGGCGCCGCCGGGGAGGGGGGTCGGGGCGGTTCCGCCGCCCTGCGCCGTGGACGGGGCCTTGCAGGTCTTCCACGTCAACCTCTGGGAGGCCAGGTCGGCCGATCCGGATGGGTCGGCGGCGTTCGCCGCGAGCGGAGAGTTCTTCGTACGGTCCGTACCGGTGGCCTCGTTGCCGCTGTTGTCCGAACAGGCGGTGAGGGGCAGCAGAACGGTGGCGGTGGCCGCGAGGGCCGCGGCGCGCAGGGCAGGGGAGGTGCTCATCGCCCCATCGTGCGACGGCGCGCGGGGCGGCGCGCGGGACGCCGGTCCAAGTGGGTGGCCGCACCCGGGTACCGGGTCGACCCGGGGCAGGGGCCGTGGGGGTTCTCCCGGCGGTGGGTCAGAGGGCGCCCTTGCGGGTGAGGTGGTTGAAGCAGAGCCAGCCGGGCAGGACCGGCAGCCACAGGGTCATCAGCCGGAACAGCAGCACGGCGGGCGCCGCGACCTCCTTCGGCAGGCCGACTGCGATCAGTCCCAGCGTCAGCGCGCCCTCGACCGCACCCATACCGCCCGGCGTCGGCGCCGCCGACCCCAGTGCGTTGCCGGCGAGGAAGACCACCGCGATGCTCGCGTAGCTCAGGTGCGGCACGTCGGGACCGCTGAACGCCCGGATCGACGCGTCCAGGCACATCACGAACAGGCCGGTCAGCAGCAGCATGCCTCCGATACCGGTGAACAGCTTCTGCGGGCGCTGCACGACATCGAGCATGCGCGGTACGACCCCGGCGAACAGCGACCGCACGCGCGTCACCACGAACTTCCGCAGGAACGGGATCGCGGTCACCACCAGGACCAGCACCGCGACCGTCAGCAGTCCGGCGATCACCGTCCTGGACGGGGCGAGCGACGACGGGGTCTTCTCGGTCCCGGTCAGGTATCCGAACGCGGCCAGCAGCAGGATGTGGCAGCCGAGCCCGAACAGCTGGGAGGCGCCGACACTCGCTACGGCGAGCCCTGGTCGTACCCCGGAACGCTGCAGGAACCGCGTGTTCAGCGCCACACCGCCGACCGCGGGCGGCGCGACGATCTTCACGAACGAACCGGCCACCTGCGCCAGCACGGTCCTGCCGAACGGCACCCGCTCCGGTACGAACCCCAGCAGGCTCATCGCCGCCGCGATGTAACTGAGCGCCGAAAACCCGAGCGCCGCCGCCACCCAGCCCCACTCCGCCTGATCGACGACCGCGCCGAAGTCGGCCTCCGTGAACTGCGAGATCAGGAAGTACGCGGCGATCGCACCGGCGATGAAGCTGAGCAGCGTGCGCGGCTTGATCCGCTCCAGCCGGACCGGCTCCACGGGCGCCTGCGGCCGGATCAGCAGCACCTGGCGGCGGATCTGGGTCAGCAGATCCTCCTCCCGGGCCTCGTCCAGGGCGTCGTCCATCGCCCGCTTCTTCGCGCGCTTCTCCGCCTGCTTCTCATTGCGGAGCGCCTTGCGGTCGGCAGGGACCGACGCCTGTGCCTCCTGGGCCTTGGCGAGCTTTGCCGCGTCCGACGCCGCGATCACCGCCTCGCGCTCGCGCTGCGACCGCTCACGGGCCAGCCTGCGCAGTGCCGCCCGGGTGGAGCGGCTGAGGGCGATCGGCTGGAGCAGCGGCAGGCAGTTTGCCACGGCATCGGGGCCGAGGACCTCGAGCGCCGCCGCGACGGCCCGCTCGGCCCCCACCCGCAGACCGGTGGTGGTGAGCAGCTGCGCGATGTCCATCCGCAGCACCAGATCACCGGCCGCGATCTCACCGCCGCGCAGATCGGTCACGAACACCGTGCCGGAACGATCCACCAGGATCGCGTCGCCGGTGAGCCTGCGGTGCGCGATCCGCCGGGACTGGAGCGCCTTCACCTGCCGCCAGGCGCCGCGCACCAGGTCGTCGGTGATCTCCACGTCCTCCAGCGCATCGAGGGAGCGCCCGCCGATGTGCTCGTACACCAGCATCACGGCGTCGGGACCGAGCTCCGAGGTGGCGATCAGCTTGGGGGCGTTGGCTCCGGCGGCGATCGCCGCGTACGCGAGGAGCGCCTCCTGCTCCAGCGCCTGGCGCAGCGACTGGAGGGACCGGCGCTGGGTGATGCCGCGCAGGGTGAGTCTGCGCCACACCCGGTAGAAGAAGCCCTGCGCCTGCTGTTCCCGGTCGACGACCGTCACATCCAGCGGTGGACCGTCCTCCAGGGAAACCAGATAGCGGCGGCCCCGGTCGCTCGGGTCGCCTGAGTCGGGGGTGTCCTCGGCGCGCATCGCGGTGACCGGGCGGAAGCCGACGTGACGCAGACCGGCCATCAGATGCTGACCGGTCGGCCGGACGTTCGGCGAGCCGACCGTGTACAGCGTGCCGTACGCGACGGTCCAGCCGATCAGCACGGTGAGGATGATCGAGAACGGGGTCGTGTAGCCGCCCACCAGCATGGCGAAGGCGTCGAGCAGCAGCACCACCCACAGCACGACCCGCCAGCGCGGCCGTCTCGCCATCCCGACCGCCGTCATGTAGGCGATCACGGGTGCGAGATAGCCGTGTACGGGATCGGTGAGCGCGGCACCGGGCTGAGGCTGGGTGAGGGCGTCCTGAATGGTGCCGGGGGCGGATTTGGCGACCCAGAGGTCGGTGGCGAGCGTCACCCCGTGCGCGAGGACGGCGGCGAGGACACCGTCCGCGATCCGCAGCCCGTCGCGTTTGATGAGCCGCTCGATGGCGAAGGCGACGGGCACCAGCAGCACCGCGATGCTGGAGACCAGGCCGGCGAGCTTGATCAGAACGTCGGGTGCCTGGTCCGTGCCCTTGTTGATGTCGTTTTCGAGACCGGTGGTCGTGCCGTGGGCGAACGCGGCGAAGGAGAACAGGACGACGATCGCCAGGACACCGACGAGGAGACGCATCAGGTCGGAGGGGCGGTGCACCCGGGCGGGGAGCAGCGGCTCGTCACCGGAGACCCGGTCGGCCTGTTCGGCCTCGGCGACGGTCGAGAGGGTGGAGCCGACCAGACGGTGCGGGGCGGATTCCCGCTCCTCGCGCTTCTGCGTCGGCCGCTGCTGCTCCCGCTGCTCTTCCGGGCGCCGCTCGGCGTCAGAGGCGTCGGCCGCCTTCGGTGGCTGCACGCCCTGCTCCTTCGTCGCCTCTGATGGGTCTTCGTGGTCTCGTATCACCGGTCACCGCCCGCATGATGGTGGCACGGCCTGGAGACAGAGGGGGGTATCAGGGTGCACTGCACGGTCGCGCGATGCGCAAGATACGCCCCTTTGCTCTCGGGTGCACACTCAGTGAATGCACGCCTACGCGCCCCTCGGCCGTGCACCGGGCCGGACTGTCGGTGGCATACGGCACCATGGGCCGGATGAGCCAACACCGGACGAGCGGCGACGGGGCGAGGGGCGACCGGGCGCCCGACGCGTCGCCGGAGTACGACGCACTGCCGGAGTACGCGGAGCGCGTGCTCGACGTCGCCGACCTGATCCCGTCCGGCCGCGTCATGACGTACGGCGATGTCGCGGAGTGGCTGGGTGAGGGCGGCCCGCGCCAGGTCGGCCGGGTCATGGCGCTGTACGGCGCCGCGGCGCCGTGGTGGCGGGTGGTGCGGGCCGACGGGGCGCTGCTGCCCGGTCACGAGCTGCGGGCGCTGGACCACTACCGCGAGGAGAGCACCCCGCTGCGCGAGGCCTCGCGCAGCGCTGAGGGCCACCTGCCGCGCCTCGACATGAAGCGCGCACGGTGGGACGGCGTGACCGGTGGGGACGGGGGCACCGACCGGGACGAGGACCAGGACGGGGTCGGGAGAGCTCACACCTGACAGCTTCCGCCATTCGGCCCCATGACGGGCGCAGCCGGGCCCGTTCGATGGGTGAGAAAACCTGCGTGACCTGCCGTGCGAAGCGGAACGTGACGTTCGACGCAGTGAACCCGCCGCATCCCACGCCCCCGCTGGCGTAGCGTCGACAGTTCGCGGCAGGCACCCTCGCTCCCCACCACCAGCACACCCCCCAGGACCGGCGATCCACGTGAGCTCCTCCTCCTTCACCCGGCACAGTCCGCACCGTCAGGCACAGCAGGGGGTCCCCCCACGCCCGCAGGGGCGTAGGGGGAGGACCACGGGCGCGTACCGACTGGTGCGTACCCGGCCGGGTTCCGTGGACCCCCCTGTTCTGGACGCAGCGCAACAGACGGTGGTTGACCATCCCGGCGGCCCGCTGCTGGTCCTCGCCGGACCGGGCACCGGCAAGACGACCACGCTCGTCGAAGCGGTCGCCGCCCGCGTCGCCAGGGGCGGCGACCCGGCCCGCATCCTGGTCCTCACGTTCAGCCGCAAGGCGGCGGTGGAGCTGCGTGACCGGATGGCCGCCCGGCTCGGTGCCGCCCGCGGCCCGCAGGCCACCACGTTCCACTCCTTCTGCTACGCACTGGTCCGCGCCCATCAGGACGCCGACCTCTTCGCCGACCCGCTGCGGCTGCTCTCCGGACCCGAGCAGGACGTCACCGTCCGCGATCTCCTGGCCGGCCAGCTCGAACTGGAGCGGGAGGGCGTCGCGCACATCCGCTGGCCCGACGAGCTGCGGGCCTGCCTGACCACGCGTGGCTTCGCCGACGAGGTACGCGCGGTGCTCGCCCGCAGCCGCGAGCTGGGCCTCGGCCCGGATGCCCTCGCCGACTTCGCGCGCCGCACCGGCCGCCCGGACTGGGGCGCGGCCGCCGCGTTCCTCGCCGAGTACCTGGACGTGCTCGACGCGCAGGGGGTGCTGGACTACGCGGAGCTGGTCCACCGGGCGGTGCTCCTCGCCGAGCGCCCCGAGGTTTCGGCGGCGCTGGCCGGGGCGTACGACGCGGTGTTCGTCGACGAGTACCAGGACACGGACCCGGCGCAGGTGCGGCTGCTGCACGCGTTGGCGGGCAACCGCGGCAGAGCGCCGGGGGCCGGCGGCGGCCGGGACCTGATCGCGTTCGGTGACCCGGACCAGTCGATCTACACGTTCCGGGGCGCCGACGTGAACGGCATCCTCGACTTCCCGGAGACGTTCCGGCGGGCGGACGGCGGCCCGGCCCCGGTCGGCGTCCTCACCACGTCGCGCCGCTCCGGCGCACAGCTGCTGGCCGCCACCCGGCTGCTCACCCGCCGGATGCCGCTGACCCGGCTGCCGTCGGCGAAGGTCCGCGCCCACCGGGAACTCGCCGCGGTACGCGAGGGCGGGCACGTCGAGACGTACACCTACCCGACCGCCTCCACCGAGCTGGACAACATCGCCGACCTGCTGCGCCGCGCCCACTTGGAGGACGGCGTGCCATGGAACGAGATGGCGGTGCTGGTACGTGCCGGGGGCCGCACGATCCCCGCGGTGCGCCGCGCCCTGACATCGGCGGGTGTGCCCCTGGAGGTCGACGGCGACGACCTCCCGCTGCGCCACGAACCCGCTGTGGCCCCGCTCCTCACCGCCCTCCGCACGGTCGCCACGGCCGCGCTGCACCGCACGACGGCTGCAGAGCCGACGGCCCCGGACGACGGCGCCGCCCCCGCGTCCGAGGAGCCCACCGCCTCCTGGCTCGACACCGAGACCGCCCTCACCCTCCTCACCTCCCCCCTCGGCTCCATGGACGCCGCCGATCTGCGCCGGCTCGGCCGGGCGCTGCGCGACGAGGAGCGAGCCGCCGGGAACCGGGTACCACCGCCCTCCGGCGAGCTGCTGGCCCGCGTGCTCGCCGAACCCGAACGCCTCGTCGCACACGACCCCGCGTACGCCCGCGGTGCCCAGCGCCTCGGCGCGCTGCTGCGCAAGGCACGCGAACTCCTCGAAGGCGGCGGCACCGCCGAAGAGGCCCTGTGGGAGCTGTGGGCGGGCACCCCCTGGCCGGGGCGGCTCGAACGCACCGCGCTGCGCGGCGGCGCGGGCGGCCGCAACGCCGACCGCGATCTCGACGCCGTCTGCGCGCTCTTCGACACCGCGGCCCGCGCCGAGGAACGCACCGGCGGCCGCGGCGCGCTCAACTTCCTCGAAGAGATCGACGCCCAGGACATCGCCGCCGACACCCTCTCCAAGCGGGTCGGACGCCCCGACGCCGTACGGCTGATGACCGCGCACCGCTCGAAGGGCCTGGAGTGGCGGCTGGTCGTCGTCGCCGGAGTGCAGGAGGGGCTCTGGCCGGACCTGCGCCGCCGCGGCTCGCTGCTCGAAGCCGACCGGATCGGCCGCGACGGCCTCGCCGAACCGCTCACCCCGGGCGCCCTCCTCGCCGAGGAACGACGCCTCTTCTACGTGGCGGCGACCCGCGCACGGGAACGGCTGATCGTCACCGCGGTGAAGGCCCCCGCCGACGACGGCGACCAGCCGTCCCGCTTCCTCACCGAGCTGGGCATCGAACCGCGCGACGTCACCGGACGCCCGCGCCGCCCGCTCGCCGTCGCCGCGCTCGTCGCCGAGTTGCGCGCCACCACCGTCGACCCCGATGCCTCCGACGCCCTGCGCGACGAGGCTGCCCACCGGCTGGCCCGGCTGGCCGCGCTCACGGACGACGAGGGGCAGCCGCTCGTGCCGTCGGCCCATCCGTACCGCTGGTGGGGGCTGTACGAGCCGACCCGCTCGGCCGTCCCGCTCCGCGACCGGGACCACCCCGTGGCGCTCTCCGGCAGCGCACTCGACCAACTGGCCAACACCTGCGCCCTGCAGTGGTTCCTCGGCCGCGAGGTGAAGGCGGACGCCCCGGCGACGGCCGCGCAGGGCTTCGGTAACGTCGTGCACGTACTCGCCGACGAGGTCGCCTCCGGCCGTACCCCCGCCGACCTGGCGGTCCTGATGGAGCGCCTCGACTCGGTCTGGGACGGGCTGGTCTTCGACGCCCCCTGGAAGTCGCAGCAGGAGAAGGGACAGGCGAGGGTCGCCCTCGAACGCTTTCTGCGCTGGCATGTCATGGACCGCACCGGCCGCACCTCCGCCGCGAGCGAGCACGACTTCGACGTGACGCTCGAAGCGGGGGAGTACGAGGTACGGATCCGCGGCTCCATGGACCGCGTCGAACGGGACGCCGACGGCCGTGCGTACGTCGTCGACTTCAAGACCGGCAAGCAGTCCCCGACGAAGGACGAGGTCGCCCGCCATCCCCAGCTCGCCGTGTACCAGCTGGCCGTCCGGGAGGGGGCGGTCGACGAGATCTTCGACGGCCACCGCCCCGCCCCCGGTGGGGCCGAACTCGTCCAGCTGCGGCAGCCGGCCCCGAAGAAGGAGGGCGGCGACGCCCTTCCCAAGGTGCAGGCCCAGGAACCGCCCACCACCGAGTGGGTCTCCGACCTGCTGGCCACGGCCGCGGGCCGGGTCCTGGACGAACGCTTCACACCCACGACCGGCCAGCACTGCACCCACTGCACGTTCCGGGCCTCGTGCAGCGCTCAGTCCGAGGGCCGCCACATCCTGGAGTGAGTGTTCCGGCGCGGTCGGCGGTGAGGGCCGGCGGCGGGCACGGGGTCTGTACGACAGTGGGGCACGGCTTGCGCGCCACCCGTGACTACGACAGTGGTTCACGGGTGGCGCGTCGCCGTGACCACGACAGGGTTACGGCTTGCGCGCCACCGCGACGTAGATGTTGATGTCCTCATCGGTCGCCTCGCCGATGCTCACGTACCGGATCCGCTCCAGGTCGTCGAGGCGCTCCAGATACTCCGGCTCCGGCAGCGGGGCCTCGGTCGCGTCGGCCGCGTGATCGGGACGCCAGCGGCGGGACGGGACGATGCCGGGCTCCAGCTGCTCAAGTCCGTTGTCCGTCAGGAACCGCTCGATCGCGGTGCGTGGGCGCAGCACGAAGGAGAACCCCCGCTTCCGGAACGTCTCCGCGACCTTGTTGATCGGCACCGGGTTCATGTCAGCGCTGAGGTGGCTCAGGACGAGGTAGCTGCCGGACGGCAGGGCGTCGACAAGGCGCTCGACGATTCCGTATGCCTCGTCGTCCTCGATGAAGTGCAGGATCGCGGCGAGGACGAGTGCCACCGGCCGGTCGAAGTCGAGGGTCCGCCGGGCGGCTTCGAGGATCTTGGCCGGGTCGCGGAGATCGGCCTCGACGTAGTCGGTCCGGCCCGCGGCGCCGCTGGTGAGCAGGGCCTGTGCGTGGACGAGGACGATCGGGTCGTTGTCCACGTAGACCACCCGTGACTCCGGGGCGATGGCCTGGGCGATCTGGTGCACGTTCTGTTGGGTCGGCAGCCCGGTGCCGATGTCCAGGAACTGGCGGATGCCCGCCTCGACGGCCAGCGCGGTCACGGCCCGACGGATGAAGTCCCGGTTGTGCCGGACATCGAGATGGCCCCGCGGATTGGCCTTGCTCGCCATGGCGGCGGCCTCGCGGTCGGCCGGGTAGTTGTCCTTGCCTCCGAGAAAAACGTCATACACCCGGGACGGATGCGCCTTCGTCGTATCGATGCGCTTCCTGAGCTCGGCGGAGTCAGGGGCGGGTGCGTCGGTGCTCATATGACCGTCCTCGTAAGGCTGTTGAAGCGTATGGGATGCGCATCCGATGTGATCGGCTGTGATCGACTTCAACCTAGACCGGGGGGCCGGGCGCGGGCGAGGCACTTCCCGGCCTCCTTGTGACTCCGCCCGGTGTCGGTGTGCCCGGTTAGCCTCTCTGGGGTGTCCTCACGAATCACCGACCCCGAGCAGCTCAAGGAGCTCCTCGGGATCCCTTTCACTCCGGAGCAGACGGCCTGCATCACCGCGCCGCCGGCCCCGCAGGTGATCGTTGCCGGAGCCGGTTCGGGGAAGACCACGGTGATGGCGGCGCGCGTGGTGTGGCTGGTGGGGACGGGACAGGTAGCCCCCGAGCAAGTCCTCGGACTCACCTTCACCAACAAGGCGGCGGGGGAGCTCGCCGAGCGCGTTCGCAAGGCCCTGATCGCGGCCGGTGTCACCGATCCGGACGCCATCGACCCGGACAACCCCCCGGGCGAGCCCAGCATCTCCACGTACCACGCGTTCGCCGGCCGGCTCCTCACCGAGCACGGGCTGCGCATCGGACTCGAACCCACCACCCGCCTCCTCGCCGATGCCACCCGCTACCAGCTCGCCGCCCGCGTGCTGCGCGAGGCACCCGGCCCGTATCCGGCCCTGACCAGGTCGTTCCCCACCCTGGTCAGCGATCTGCTGGCCCTCGACGCCGAGCTGGCCGAGCATCTCGTACAGCCCGAACAGCTCGCGGCATACGACACCGACCTGCTGCGCACGCTCGAATCCGCCCGGCTCACCAACGCCGAACTGCGCAAGATCCCCGAGACCGCCGAAGCCCGCCGGGAACTGCTGCAGCTGACCCGGCGCTACCGCGAGGCCAAGAAGAGCCGTGACCTCCTCGACTTCGGCGACCAGATCGCGCTCTCCGCCGAGCTGGCCCTCACCCGCCCCGAGGTCGGCGCGATCCTGCGGGACGAATTCCGGGTCGTGCTCCTCGACGAGTACCAGGACACCTCCGTCGCCCAGCGGCTGCTGCTCTCCGCCCTGTTCGGCCGCGGCCCCGACAGCACCGCGTCCGGGCACGCCGTCACTGCCGTCGGCGACCCCTGCCAGGCGATCTACGGCTGGCGCGGCGCCTCCGTCGCCAACCTCGACGACTTCCCGCACCACTTCCCGCACGCCGACGGCGCCCCCGCCACCCGGTACTCCCTCAGCGAGAACCGCCGCAGCGGCGGCCGCCTGCTGCACCTCGCCAACGGGCTCGCCGAGCCGCTGCGCGCCATGCACGAGGGCGTCGAAGCGCTGCGCCCCGCCCCGGGCGCCGAACGCGACGGCATCGTCCGCTGCGCCCTGCTGCGCACCCACACCGAAGAGATCGACTGGCTCGCCGACTCGATCGCCCATCTCGTACGGACCGGGAAGGAACCCGGCGAGATCGCCGTGCTGTGCCGCACGGCGGGCGACTTCCCGGAGATCCAGGCCGCGCTCGTCGCCCGCGACATCCCCGTCGAGGTCGTCGGCCTCTCGGGGCTGCTGCACCTGCCCGAGGTCGCCGACCTCGTCGCAGTCTGCGAAGTCCTCCAGGACCCCGGCGCCAACGCCTCCCTGGTCCGGCTGCTCACCGGGCCCCGCTGGCGGATCGGCCCCCGCGACCTGGCCCTCCTCGGCCGCCGTGCCCGCCTCCTCGTCCACCGCGCGGCTCATGCGGACGACGACGACTTCGATCCCGACCGCCGGCTCGCCGAGGCGGTCGAAGGCATCGACCCGGCCGAGGTGATCTCGCTCGCCGATGCCCTCGACACCTTCCTCGAATCGAGCGGTACGCAGGACGACGGGCTGCCGTTCTCCGCCGAGGCACGCGTCCGCTTCGCCCGCCTCGCCACCGAACTGCGCGAGCTGCGCCGCTCGCTGGCCGACCCGCTCATGGACGTTCTGCACCGGGTCCTCTCCACGACCGGTCTCGAAGTCGAGCTCTCCGCGTCGCCGCACGCGCTGGCCGCCCGCCGCCGCGAGACCCTCGCCAACTTCCTGGACGTCGCGGCCCGCTTCGCCGCAGTCGACGGCGAGGCCACGCTGCTGGCCTTCCTCGGCTTCCTGCGCACGGCCGTCCAGTACGAGAAGGGCCTGGACAACGCACTGCCCGGCGGCGAGAACACCGTCAAGGTCCTCACCGCCCACAAGTCCAAGGGCCTGGAGTGGGACGTCGTCGCCGTGCCCGGCCTGGTCACCGGACAGTTCCCCAGCGTCCGGTCCCGTGACGCCTGGACCTCCCAGTCCAAGGTCCTTCCGCACGCCCTGCGCGGCGACGCACCCACCCTGCCCGTCATCCACTCCTGGGACGCCAAGGGGCTGGGGGGCTTCAAGGAGGAGATGAAGGAGCACCAGCACACCGAGGAACTCCGGCTCGGCTACGTCACCTTCACCCGGCCGCGCAGCCTGCTGCTCGGCTCCGGCCATTGGTGGGGGCCGTCCCAGAAGAAGCCACGCGGCCCGTCGGACTTCCTGCGGGCGCTGTACGAGCACTGCGCGGCCGGACACGGCGAGATCGAGGCATGGGCGGACGAGCCGGCCGAGGACGAGGAGAACCCGGCCCTCGCGGAGGCGGCCGCCGACCACGCCTGGCCGCTCCCGCTGGACGACACGGCGCTGGCCCGCCGCCGGGCGGCCGCGGAGACGGTGCTGGCCCACCTGGAGACACTGACGGGGGAGTCGGCGGCGGGTGCGGCGCCGGGGGCATACCCCGTGGCACCGGAGGACCGGCGGTATGCCGATGACGAGCCGTACCCGGATGGCGAGGCGTACCCGGATGGCGAGCCGTACCCGCACGGCGAGGCGTACCCGCACGGCGAGGCGTACCCGGACGGTGAGGCGTACCCCGACGAGGCCGCGGACTGGGACTCCCTGTCGGGTGAACCTCCCGCGGACCCCGCCCCCACGTCATCGGCCCATCGGATCCCCGCCCCCCGTGTCCCCGCCGCCCGCACCCCCTCACGGCTCACCCCGGAGGAGACCCGCACCCTCGCCTCCTGGGACCGGGACCTCGATGCGCTCGCCGGTGAGCTGCGCCGCGCCCGCGCCACCGTGCGCGAGGTCCTCGTGCCCGCCTCGCTCTCCGCCACGCAGCTGCTGAGGCTCGCAGACGACCCCGACGGCTTCGCCCAGGAACTGGCCCGACCCATGCCGCGGCCGCCTGCGCCCGCGGCCCGCCGGGGCACCAGGTTCCACGCCTGGGTGGAGGCCCGCTTCGAGGAGCTGCCGCTGCCCATACTCGGCCCCGACGAGCTGCCCGGCGGCGACGGGAGCGACACCGACATCACGGACGAGGCCGACCTCGCCGCGCTCAAGGAGGCCTTCGAGCGCACCCCGTACGCCCACCGCACCCCGTACCGCGTCGAGACACCGTTCCAGATCACGCTCGCGGGCCGCGTGGTCAGGGGCCGGATCGACGCCGTGTACCGCACGGAAGGTGCGGACGGGGTCACCTACGAGATCGTCGACTGGAAGACGACCCGCCACACCCCCCACGGCCACGAAGACACCTCGGCCGTCCGCACGGCCGACCCGCTGCAGCTGGCCGTCTACCGCCTCGCCTGGGCCGAACTGCACGACGTACCGCTCGACTCCGTCACCACCACGTTCCTTTTCGTCCGCACCGGAGAGGCCGTCCACCCCACCGATCTCCCCGGCCGGGCCGAGCTCGAACAAATCCTGTGGGACGAGCCACCTCCCGCAGGCCGATAGGCTCAAGGCCATGAGCGACACCCCGGACAGCGCCGTCCGTACGTATATCGAACAGCACCGCACAGCCTTCCTCGACGACCTTGCCGAGTGGCTGCGCATCCCCTCCGTATCCGCCCAGCCGGAGCACGAGGGAGACGTACGGCGCAGCGCCGAGTGGCTGTCCGCCAAGCTCAAGGAGACCGGCTTCCCGGTCGCGGAGGTCTGGGAGACGCCGGGCGCGCCCGCCGTCTTCGCCGAGTGGCCCTCCGAGGACCCGGACGCCCCGACCGTCCTCGTCTACGGCCACCACGACGTGCAGCCCGCCGCCCCGGAGGACGGCTGGGACACCGACCCGTTCGAACCGGTGATCCGGGACGGCCGGATGTACGGACGCGGCGCCGCCGACGACAAGGGCCAGGTGTTCTTCCACACCCTCGGCGTCCGGGCCCACCTCGTCGCCACCGGCCGCACCACCCCCGCCGTCCACCTCAAGCTCCTCGTCGAGGGCGAGGAGGAGTCCGGCTCCCCCCACTTCCGCGCCCTGGTCGAGCAGCAGGCCGCGCGCCTCGCCGCCGACGCCGTGATCGTCTCCGACACCGGCATGTGGGACGAGACGACCCCGACGGTCTGCACCGGCATGCGCGGTCTCGCAGAGTGCGAGATCGAGCTCCACGGCCCCGAGCAGGACATCCACTCCGGATCGTTCGGCGGCGGCGTCCCCAACCCCGCGACCGCCGTGGCCCGCCTCGTCGCCGCGCTGCACGACGCGGACGGCCGGGTCGCGATCCCCGGTTTCTACGACGGCGTGACGGAACTCACCGACATCGAGCGCGCCCTCTTCGCCGAACTCCCCTTCGACGAGGCCGGCTGGCTGCGTACCGCCAAGTCGCAGGCCGCGACGGGCGAGGCCGACTACTCCACGCTGGAGCGCATCTGGGCGCGCCCCACCGCCGAGGTCAACGGCATCGGTGGCGGCTACCAGGGCGCCGGGAGCAAGACCATCATTCCGTCCTCCGCCCTCGTGAAGATCAGCTTCCGGCTGGTCGCGGGCCAGGACCCCGACCACGTCCAACAGGCCGTCCGGGCCTGGGCGCAGGCGCAGTTGCCGGCCGGTATCCGACACCGGATCACCTTCGCCCCCGCCACCCGCCCGTGCCTGACCCCGCTGGACCACCCCGCCCTGCAGGCCGTGGCCCGCGCCATGGGACGGGCCTTCGGCCAGAAGATCCTCTTCACCCGCGAAGGAGGCTCGGGGCCCGCCGCCGACCTGCAGGACGTGCTCGGCGCCCCCGTCCTCTTCCTGGGCATCTCCGTACCGTCCGACGGCTGGCACGCCCCCAACGAGAAGGTGGAGCTGGACCTCCTGCTCAAGGGCGTGCAGACGACCGCCCACCTCTGGGGTGAACTGTCCGCCGCACTCGGCTGAATCCTCTGAACACCCGATCCGTCCCGGGGGAGTAGGAAGCACCTGTGAGCACCTTCGACAACGCCACCACAGACCGGCCCATCAGTCTCACCGCGCCCAGCGGTATCGACCGCGCCGCGCACCACCGCCTCGACGAGGCCTGGCTCTCCGCCGCCTGGAGCCACCCGACCACCCGGGTCTTCGTGGTCTCCGGCGGGCAGGTGCTGATCGACGACACCGCAGACGGCGGCACGGAGATCGTCATGACCCCGGCCTTCGAGGCCCCGGTCACCGAGACCCACCGCTACTTCCTCGGCACCGACGAGGACGGCGTCAGCTACTTCGCGCTCCAGAAGGACTCGCTGCCCGGCCGCATGGACCAGCCGGCCCGCCCGGCCGGGCTGCGCGAGGCCGGACTGCTCCTCGGCCCGCGCGACGCGGGGCTGATGGCGCACGCGGTGGCGCTGGAGAACTGGCAGCGGATGCACCGCTTCTGCTCCCGCTGCGGCGAACGCACCGTCATCGCGGCGGCCGGCCATATCCGCCGCTGCCAGGCCTGCGGCGCCGAGCACTACCCGCGCACCGACCCGGCGGTGATCATGCTGGTGACGGACGACCAGGACCGCGCCCTGCTGGGCCGTCAGGTGCACTGGCCGGAGGGCAGGTTCTCGACGCTCGCGGGCTTCGTCGAGCCCGGGGAGTCGATCGAGCAGTCCGTCGCCCGCGAGGTGTTCGAGGAGGCGGGGGTCACGGTCGGTGAGGTCGAGTACATCGCCAGCCAGCCCTGGCCCTTCCCGTCCAGCCTGATGCTGGGCTTCATGGCGCGGGCCACGTCGTCGGAGATCGACGTCGACGGCGAGGAGATCGAGGAGGCGCGCTGGTTCTCCCGCGAGGACCTGACGGCGGCCTTCGAATCGGGCGAGATCCTGCCCCCGTTCGGTATCTCGATCGCGGCCCGTCTGATCGAGCTCTGGTACGGCAAGCCGCTCCCGAAGCCGGGCAGCGTCGGCTGACACACGGTGCGGGGCGGGCGACGGGGCACGCACGGCCGGGCCGTCCGCCCACCACTGCCGCCCGGTTCCTCCCCCCAGGGCGCTCTGTCCGTTAATCTGGCCCTGGGCCGTGACTGGCGCTGAGGTGGAGCACCACCGGGGAGCGGTCCGACGGAAACACTCGACAACCGTCGATGCCGTGCGCCTGGGCGATTCATCGTGATCCTCGTGATCCTTGTGACGCTCAGGAGTGAAGCGTGGCCCAGACACAGACAGCCCGTCCGATGGACGGCACCGCCCTCGCCCGCCGCATCATCGAGACCAGCGCCGCGACGGCGGCGGAACTCCGGCTGCGCACCGGGAAGGCACCCTGCCTGGCGACCGTTCTGGTCGGCGACGACCCGGCGTCCGTGACCTACGTCCGGATGAAGCGCCGCCGCTGCGAAAGCACGGGCATCGCGTCACGGCACGTGGCCCTTCCCGCCACCTCCACCACACAGGACGTGGTCGACGCGGTCACCGCACTGTCGAACGACCCCGATGTGCATGGCATCCTGCTGCAGCATCCCGTGGGTCCCCACATCGACGAGCGCGCCGCTTTCGAAGCCATCCACCCGGCCAAGGACGTCGACGGGGTCACCATGCACTCGTTCGCGGCGATGAGTTTCGGCCTTCCCGGCTTCGTCTCCTGCACACCCGGCGGCATCATGCGCCTGCTCGACGAGTACGAGGTCGACCTCGCGGGAAAGCACGCGGTCGTCGTGGGCCGCAGCGCCATCCTCGGCAAGCCCGCCGGCATGCTGCTGCTCGGCCGGGACGCCACCGTGACGTACTGTCACTCACGGACGGCCGACCTCCCGTCGATCGTGCAGCAGGCGGACGTGCTGTTGGCCGCGGTCGGCAAGCCGCGCTTCATCGCCGGTGCGGACATCAAGCCGGGTGCGGTGGTGCTCGACGCCGGATACAACGACGGCAACGTCGGCGATGTCGACTTCGAGACCGCGGCCGAGCGGGCACGGCTGATCACCCCGGTCCCGGGCGGCGTCGGACCGATGACCATCGCGGTCCTTCTCGAACAGACAGTGGCTGCGGCCGCCCTGCAGCTCGGGGCCGCGGCGTGAGCTGACGCCCGCTTGCCCGGCACGGAAACGCCTGACGGCTCGCGGGCACGGAAACGCCCGCCGCCTTCCGGCGGACCGGAAGGCGGCGGGCGTGTCTGCAGGCGCGTCGGTGCGGGCGTTCCGCTGCCGCGAGGCGTGGGAATCGCTCGCTCAGTGTGCCCGAAGCAGACGTTCTGGGCCGATGATCTCTACCCGTGGCTCGCATCGACCCTGCTGGGAGAGATCGGGCGCCCGACCCCCATGGAGTCGACCACGACGATCGACGACAGCCGAGCGGCCAGGCTTGCCGTCAGACCGCGAGGGCCTGCTTCACCTGGGCCAGGCTCGGGTTCGTCATGACGATGTTCTCGCCACCGTTGGGGGGAACCACCAGCACGGTCGGGACGGTCTGGTTGCCCCCGTTGGCCTTCTCGACGAAGGCCGCGGACGCCGGGTCCTGCTCGATGTTGATCTCGTTGTACGTGATGCCCTCGCGGTCCATCTGGCCCTTGAGCCGACGGCAGTAGCCGCACCACGTGGTGCTGTACATCGTCACAGTGCCCGGCATGTTTTCGCGCTCCTCTGTCTTGTTCGTCTCACTCACGACTCGCGGAAAAGCCGCCATGCGCATCCCCGCAGGGAGTGGAACGTACGTGACCTGGTCACCATTCCCACCGCCGACTCCGCATTAGTACGACGGATGCCGCTCCCCTGTGGACAACTTCCGCGTCCGCCTCTCCCGACCTGGCAGCATGGCGGGGTGACAGCAGCAACGCATTCCTCTCTTTTCCCGCAGGTCCCCGAGTCGGCGGACGCCGTGCTCGACGGGCTGGACCCCGAGCAGCGCGAGGTCGCCCTGGCCCTGCACGGCCCGGTGTGCGTGCTGGCCGGAGCCGGTACGGGCAAGACGCGAGCGATCACGCACCGCATCGCGTACGGGGTGCGCGCCGGAATACTCCAGCCGACCAGTGTGCTGGCCGTCACGTTCACCAACCGGGCCGCGGGCGAGATGCGGGGCCGGCTCCGCCAGCTCGGCGCAGCCGGGGTGCAGGCGCGGACCTTCCACTCCGCCGCCCTGCGCCAGCTCCAGTACTTCTGGCCGAAAGCAGTCGGTGGCGAGCTGCCGAGGCTGGTTGAGCGCAAGGTCCAGCTGGTCGCCGAGGCCGCCGCCCGCTGCCGCATCCGGCTCGACCGCAACGAGCTGCGGGACGTCACCAGCGAGATCGAGTGGGCGAAGGTCACCCAGACCGTGCCCGCCGACTATCCGGCCGTGGTCGCCAAGTCCCAGCGCGACGCCCCGCGCGACACCGCCGAGATCTCCCAGATCTATGCGATGTACGAGCAGCTGAAGCGCGACCGCTCGGTGATCGACTTCGAGGACGTGCTGCTCCTCACCGTCGCCATCCTCCAGGACCGTCACGACATCGCCGACCATGTCCGCCGCCAGTACCAGCACTTCGTGGTCGACGAGTACCAGGACGTCAGCCCGCTCCAGCAGCGCCTGCTCGACCTCTGGCTGGGCGACCGGGACAACCTGTGCGTCGTCGGGGACGCGAGCCAGACGATCTACTCCTTCACCGGGGCCACCCCCGAGCACCTGCTGAACTTCCGCACCCGCCACCCGAACGCGACCGTGGTCAAGCTGGTCAGGGACTACCGCTCCACGCCCCAGGTGGTCCACCTGGCCAACGGCCTGCTCGGCCAGGCCCGTGGCCGCGCCGCCGAGCACCGGCTCGAACTCGTCTCGCAGCGGGAGAAGGGTCCCGAGCCGGCCTACACGGAGTACGGGGACGAGCTCGCGGAGGCGGAGGGCACCGCCCGCCGGATCCGCGAGCTGATCGCCGTCGGCGTCCCGGCCGGGGAGATCGCCGTGCTCTACCGGGTCAACTCCCAGTCCGAGGTCTACGAGCAGGCCCTCTCCGGCGCGGGCGTGCCCTACCAGCTGCGCGGCGCGGAGCGCTTCTTCGAGCGCGCGGAGGTGCGGGAAGCGGGCGTCGCCCTGCGCGGCGCGGCGCGCGCCGGGGGGAACGACTCCTTGCTCGACGACGCGGAGGGGCTGCCCTCCCAGGTGCGGGCCGTGCTCTCCACCAAGGGGTGGACCACGGAGCCGCCCGCGGGCTCCGGCGCGATGCGCGACCGCTGGGAGTCCCTCGCCGCGCTGGTCCGGCTGGCCGAGGACCTCGAACAGGCCAAGCCGGGTGCGACGCTCTCCGATCTGGTGGCGGAGCTGGACGAGCGGGCTGCCGCCCAGCACGCTCCGGCGGTTCAGGGAGTCACGCTGGCCTCGCTGCACTCGGCGAAGGGCCTGGAGTGGGACGCCGTGTTCCTGGTCGGGCTGACCGAGGGCATGATGCCGATCACGTACGCCAGGACGGATGAGCAGATCGAGGAGGAGCGCCGCCTGCTGTACGTCGGTGTCACCCGGGCGCGCTTCCATCTCTCGCTGTCATGGTCGCTGTCCCGGTCGCCGGGCAGCCGCGGCGGGCGGCACCCGAGCCGCTTCCTGAACGGAGTGCGTCCCGGCTCGGCGGCGCTCGGCGGGCGTGGCACGGTCGGCGGCGGAGGCATCGAGCGCCCCGCGGTGATCAAGCGCAGGCGTCGTGGCCCCGCGCTGTGCCGGGTCTGCGGCAAGACACTCACCGACGCCGGCGAGATGAAGCTGATGCGCTGTGAGGACTGCCCCTCAGACATGGACGAGGCGCTGTACGAGCGGCTGCGCGACTGGCGGGCGGACCGGGCGAAGGAGATCGGCCAGCCCGCCTACTGCGTGTTCACCGACAAGACGCTGATGGCGATCGCGGAGGCGGTGCCGGACAGCGAGGGCGAACTGGCGGGAATCGCCGGGGTCGGTGTCCGCAAGATGGACCGGTTCGGAGCCGCCGTGCTGGCCATCTGTGCAGGTGAGGACCCGGTCGAGAGGCTTGGAGGAGACGATGGCGAGGTGTGAGAAAAACTCGTCGAAAAAATAGTTTGCGCCCGCCCCAGTCATCACCATAGGTTCTTAACCACGGGAACAGCGACTTCTCTGAAGCCCTGGTCCTGTGCTGTACTTATCCGAATACGCAGGACCGGCCCGCCGGTCCACCGAGACGCCGAGAGGAGGCGATTGTCGTGATCAGCATTATCGAGACCAACAAAATGACCGATCTGTCGGTCGTCTCCGCCTGCTCGCTCGGCCTCGCCTGCTCTTCGGAATTTTCGCTTCGTGGCACCGGTCTGTCCGGCGTTTCCGCCGTCAGCCCGCTGTCCCTGGCGAGCCTCCCCGTGCGGGAGCGCAATGAGCGACCGACCCAGGCATCGACGGCAGCAGTAGCGAAGGGACAGGCCAAGGCGGCCTATGCCTTTGCGGCAGTCGGTGCCGGAGCCGAACAGCAGACGACGCACCACCACATGATGTGGGCCTTCCGTGGGCCTGAACCCTGGAGTGATCCAGCCTGATCCATCATCAGGCCGGCGCCTTCAGGGCCGCGGAACCCCACTCGGGATCCGCGGCCCTTTTGTTTTGTCCCAACGGACGACACAGCGAGAAGGCGCCTCGGGACAAGCAGTACCCGGTACCAGCAGCCACCCGGCCGACCGGCCGGAACAACCAGACGAGGACACCACCACCGTGCAACTCGAAGCGCACGCCCCGTCCGTACCGCCTTCCGAAACGATCTCCCCGCCCGGCCTCACGGAGGACTCCACCTTGATCCCCCTCACTGCGCTCACCGCGCTCGACGACGCCATCGAGAACCTCGGCGTGCCCGTCCCCTGCCGTTCCTACGACCCGGAGGTCTTCTTCGCCGAGTCGCCGGCCGATGTCGAGTACGCCAAGTCGCTCTGCCGCACCTGCCCGCTCGTCGAGGCCTGCCTCGCCGGCGCCAAGGAGCGCCGCGAGCCGTGGGGTGTCTGGGGTGGCGAGCTCTTCATCCAGGGCGTCGTCGTCGCTCGCAAGCGGCCGCGTGGCCGTCCGCGCAAGAACCCGGTCGCGGCGTGACCGCCGGCCTGGGAGCCACGGCTCCCAAACCCATGAAGCGCATCGGAACCATCGACCGTCCCCGGACCCACGACCCTCGAAATCAGGCACCAATGACCGTCCCCACGAATGAGCCCATCGGCTCCGCGACACCGAACGTCACGATCATCGGCGCGAACGACTCGCGCCAGAACAGGACCCGAGAGATGCAACTCATCCCAGAAGCCCTGGCACGTGCGCATATGCACGACCGCCTGAGGGAAGCCGACGCGGAGCGCCGGGCCGTGCGCCTGGTCACCGCTCGGCGGATGCAGCGCCGGGCGGAGCGCGCTTCGATGCGCGCCCGCCGTGCGCTGGCCATGGCGGTCATGCACTAGCCAGGCCGGAAACCGCAGCACCCGCTGCCGGGCGCCGCTCCGCCCGGCAGCAGCCAATACCCCCCTTGTCAGTACCCCTTCCGCGGGGCCGGTCCGAACGGACCGGCCCCGCGGTCGTGCTGTGTGGTGCCGTGCCGCGCAGCGGGGACGGAGTTATCGTCACGGGGTGGAGACTCATCACCCCGCCCAGCCGGGTGCCGAGATCGTGGTGTGTGCCCTGTGCGGCACCACCGCCGACAGCGCGTACGCTCCGTCGACCTGGATCTGCTCCGTGGAGAACGGCAGACGCCAGTACTTCTGCGACGACTGCGCCCGCACTCACATCAGGGCGATCGAGGGCCGCCTCGATTCGGCCTGGTGGTGACCTGCCCCCTGGGCGCCGCGGCCCGTGCCGGGGCCGGGGCCGGCGGAGACGGTCCTTGACACTGTGCCGGATCCTAGGCCGGCCGGTCGTCGAGCAGCTCGTCCTCGGTCAGCTCCTGGCCGGTCAGTTCCTGATCCGGGAACTCCAGATCCCGGCTCTGCTGATCGGGCAGGTCCTCGATGGGTAGGAACCCCGGGACCCAGGACTCCAGTTCGTCCCGCAGCCGCACCGTCGCACCCAGCTGGCACAGCACCCCGATCGTGCTCAGCGTCACCCGGTGTATCAGCAGATAGGCGGGCGGCAGATTCAGCTGCTTGCCCAGCTGGTGGGCGGGGGAGCGGGGATCCGCTATCCGGGCCGCCTGATTGCGCATCCAGCTCCGGGTGAAGGTGAACTCCTCCATCTGCGCCGGCTCGATGATGGGCAGGAGGTAGTTGAGTACCTCATCCGGGTCGAGGTCGATGGATTCCTTGACGAAGCCCTCCTCGCGCAACAGTTCGTACACTGCCTCCGCGTCACCCTCCAGAGTCAGCCGCAACGAGTCCCCGATGGGCTGAGGCAGGCCGCCCGGCAGCCGGTCCACCGTGCCGAAGTCCAGCACCCCGAGCCGCCATGGCCCGCTCCCACCACCTTCCGCCTCCCCGTCCACTTCCCCGCCCCCGGGCAGGAGCCGGAAGTTGCCGGGGTGCGGGTCGGCGTGCAGCAGATTCGTGCGCGCCGGACCCGAGAAGAGGAATCGCGCCAGCAGCTGACCTGCCCGGTCCCGCTGTTCCTGGGTGCCCTCCGCGATCACCTCGGACAGCGGGACGCCGTCGATCCACTCCGTCACCAGCACCTGGTCGGACTGGTGCACCACACCGGGAACCACCACATCGGGGTCGTTCGCGAACTCCTCGGCGTGTTCCCGCTGCGACTGCGCCTCCAGTTCGTAGTCCAGCTCCTCCGACACCCGGTCACGCAGCTCCGCGATGAGCGGCTTGATATCCATTCCGGGGATCAGCGGGCCGAGCAGCCGGGCGAAGCGGCTGAGTTGGGTCAGGTCCGAGAGCAGGGCCTCCCCGGCGCCCGGATACTGCACCTTCACGGCGACGGCCCGCCCGTCGTGCCAGACCGCCCGGTGTACCTGCCCGATCGACGCGGCGGCCGACGGCTTGTCGTCGAATTCGAGGAACAGCTCCCGCCAGTCCTCACCGAGCCGCTCCGTGAGCACCGCGTGGACGGTGCGGGTCGGCATGGGGGGAGCGGCTTCCTGCAGTTTGGTGAGCGCCGCCCGATACGGCCCGGCGACGTCCTCGGGCAGCGCCGACTCCAAGACGGACAGGGCCTGACCGAGCTTCATGGCACCCCCCTTCAGCTCGCCCAGCGTGCGGAACAGTTGGTCCGCCGTGCGCTGCTGGAGCTCACGGGCCACTATCTCCGCGGACCTGCCGCCGATCCGCTTGCCCAGCCCCCACGTGGCACGGCCGGCGAAGCCGAGTGGCAGTGCGGCCAACTTGGCTGTACGGGTGACCGCTTTCCGGGGAAGATCAGACATACGCCCCTCCAAATCCCAGACTGCCGTGCCGCATGCGGCGGCTACCCGGCCATTGTGTCCTGCGCCGCGCCGAGCCCGGAGATGCGCTCCCTCCCAGTGTGCCCACTCGCCCCGCAGGAACAGTCGAGGTGTGGCCCGATCCGCTCCGACCGCCAGTCCAACAGCGGCAGGGCGGCCTCGCATCTGGCTCCCGTGCCGGCGGGCAGTTCTCCATCGAGAAACGCCAGCGCCTGGGCCGCCGCGAGGCCGGCCACCGCTGTCGCCAGCCCCAGGTCGCACGCCTGCACGGCGGCGCGCCGCCCGGACCGCCACTGCGCAAGCATCCGCGGCCACTGCGGATCCCGATCCGTGCGGTGCAGGTCCAGGCATCCCGCGCAGGCCGTACCGCCGGGCAGTACCAGCGGACCGACCACGCCGGTGGCCTCGATCACCCCGGCATAGAGATGAGGAGTGCCCGAAGCGATCCATGGCTCGGCTGCACGCGGATCGGGGGCGTACGCCGCGAGACCGTCCCGCGGAGCGACCACGACCAGGGACAGCCCAGGACCACCACGCGACGGGGAGCGGTCCGGACCCGTCGACCGGGGGGCGGGACCGACCGCGGATCGTCGCACCAACTGCCGGGCGGCGGTGTCCCTGCGCTCACCGACCGCAGTGGCCGGAAGCCCGCCGGGTGCGACGTCCGACTGCTCGGTGATCCCACCGTCCAGGACTTCGATCAGGCCCACACCGGACCCGGACAGCACCGCCGCGATTGCCGCCCCGACCCGGCCGGAGCCCCGCACCTGGACCCGCATCGCGCGGCGGGCCGCCAGCCGCCGCAGTCCGCCCCCGGGTTCGGAGTGCACGACCGAGAGCGACGCGAGGTCGGGGCGCTGCCGCTCCAGTACGTCGGCCCGGTTCCGTAACGCATCGGCTTCCGGCCCGCCCGCCCGGACATCGTCGATCAGTCCAGCTTCCGCCAATCGCGCCATCAGGACGTCCACTTGATGGTCCGACAGGTCCAGTGCCCTGGCTTCCTCGCGCAGCAGCGGCAGGCCGCGCGTCCCGTCGAGCAGTTCCAGGAAACTGCGCGTGGCGATATCCATCGGCCCCACCTTCACCGCATGAGCGGGCGTCACCCCGAATTGCACGGTGTTCGTTCCACGCCACGCTCGGCGCAGTGCGGGTTTCAACATCGGATGCATGGCTTCCCCCTGGCCCGTGTTCGTTCTGCTGCTGTCGCTGTTCCGTGCGATCTCTGTGCGATCTCTGTGAGATCTCCGTGCGGTCCGGAGTGATCTGCGTGCGCCGGCCGCGGACCGGAGCATCGCGAGATCCGTTGCCAGAATGCAGGCTGGCGCCGAAGCGTGCAGAAAGTTATCCACAGGCATGGGGTATTAGTCGTTCAAATGGTGCATGCCATGGAACGGATCATGCACGAACCCTCCCGGAGGCGGGACTTCCCGCACTGACAGCGGGTACCGTCGGGGCGTGCCCGCCGACCCGTCACCCGGCTTCGCCGGGGAGACCCCCGCGCGCAGCGCCAAAGACCATCAGCGCAGCGCGGCCAGCCATCCGCCCCGCGCCTCGGTGACGAGCGCGGTCGAGGTCCGCAGGAGCACCCGCCGTAGCAGAACGGTCTCCGCGTACCGGGAGGGCGACCGCACCATCGTGCTGATCCCCGCCAGGATGTCGGAGGCGGAGGAGCAGCGCTGGGTGACCGTGATGCTTGACAAACTCGCGGCCCAGGAGCGCAAGCGCATCCTCGGCGACAGCGAACTCGCCGAGCGGGCCGAGCGGTTGTCCGCCCAGTATTTCGCGGGCCGGGCCAGGCCCGCCTCGGTGCGGTGGGTGACCAACCAGAACACCCGATGGGGGTCCTGCACCCCGGCGGAGGGCAGCATCCGTCTGTCGCACCGTCTGCAGGGTATGCCGGAGTACGTCGTCGACTACGTGCTCGTCCACGAGCTGGCGCATCTGCTGGTTCCCGGTCACGGTCCGCGGTTCTGGCGGCTGCTGGAGGCGTATCCGCGTACCGAGCGGGCCCGCGGTTACCTCGAAGGAGTGGTGGCGGCGGACCGGCTGCCTCATCTGCCTGCCGCGCGTGGTGAGTGACGTTCAGCGATTCTGCACCGGGTGTGTACCGACTTAGCTCGATGCCGGAGTTTGCGGTTAGCCTGGCGCGACGCATTCACATTCGGGATGGGGGACGGTCGTTACGCATGGCCAGGGAATTCCAACGCGGCCACAAGGCCAAGATCAGTGATCTCACGCCGGGGACGGATCTGTACGTAGGTGTGCAGATCGCCGGTCCTGGACTGACCTTCGACATCAGCTGCTTCGGCCTCGATGCTCATGAGCAGCTCTCCGACGACCGGTATTTCATCTTCTTCAATCAGCCGAAATCGCCCGAGGAGTCCATTCAGCTCCTCGGTGCCCAGTCCGGTGACACCGAGTCGTTCCGCGTCACTCTGGAGCGCATTCCGGCGAACATCCACAAGCTGTCGTTCACTGCGACCGTCGACGGCGCGGGGCAGATGTCGCAGATCGGTCCGGGATACATCCGGATCGTCGCGGGTGGCGAGGAAGTCGTCAGGTACGCCTTCACCGGCTCCGAGTTCACCACCGAGCGCGCGGTGATGCTGGGCGACTTCTACCTGAAGGACGTCTGGCGGTTCGCCGCTGTCGGACAGGGCTTCGACGGCGGCCTCGACGCGCTGCTGAAGAACTTCGGCGGCGAGGTCGCCGAGGAGGCGCCCGCCGCACCGCAGCCGCAGGCGGCGGCCCCCTCGTTCGCCCCGCCCGCGCAGGCCCCGGCGCCCGCTCCGTCCTTCGGTGTCCCGGCCGCCCCCCAGGTCCCTCAAGTCCCGCAGCCGGCTCCGTCCTTCGGTGTCCCGGCCGCGCAGGTACCCACTCCGCAGCAGCAGATGCATGCCGCGCCGACGATCGCGGCGCCGATGGCACCGCAGGGTGGCATCGTCCCGCCGCCCGCGCCCGCCCCCGCTCCCTACGGTCAGCCGGGACAGCCACCCCAGCAGCCCCAGTTCGGGCAGTTCCCCGGCCAGGCCATGCCGGCCGCCCCTTACGGTCAGCAGGCCCCGGCTCCCTACGGGCAGCAGCCCCCCGGAATGCAGCCGGGCATGCCCCAGGGTGTGCCGCAGGCCGGCGCCGGTCTGCAGGCCGCGCTCCAGCCGTACAAGGAGACGGCCACCGGCCAGCGTTGGACGCCGCAGAACCAGCAGCTCATGCGGGTCGACCTCACCATGGGCGGTACACCGGTGCTCGCCCGTCAGGGCTCCATGGTGATGTATCAGGGCAAGGTCGACTTCAGCTACAAGGGTGCCGGTTTCGCGGGTCGCATGGTCGGGAATGCGACCGGCCAGGAAATGCAGCTGATGCGCTGTACCGGTCGCGGCCAGGTCTTCCTCGCCGAAGACGGCGCCCATCTGCACTCCATCGAGCTACAGGGCGACGGCATCTGCGTCTCCGCGGAGAGCGTCCTCGCCTTCGACGAGTCGCTGCAGTACGAGGTCCGCAGGATCGAGGGTCACGGCATCCCCGGCGGCGCCCTGTTCACCATGCAGTTCCAGGGCAGCGGCACGGTCGTCGTCAAGACCCACGGCGTCCCCGTCGTCCTGCCGGTCACGCCGACCACGTTCGCCGACTGCAACGCCGTCGTGGCGTGGTCGTCCGCGTCCCAGGTGATCATCTCCAGCCAGGTCCGGCTGCGCCGCAACGCGTACCCGGGGCACAGCGGAGAGACCGTGAACCTCCAGTTCCGGGGCGCCCCCGGCAATTTCATCGTCGTCCAGCCCTACGAGGTCTGAGGGAGCCCGTCATGAACCAGCAACTCGCGGGCTTCGCCCCGACCCCCGTCACGGCCCGTATGGAGAACCACGGCCATACGATGCTCAAGGTCGCCATGGCCACGGGCCAGGACCTCTACGCACGTACCGGCTCGATGGTGTCCTACGAGGGCTTCATCCAGTACGAGCCCAACCCGCCGGCCGTCCGGCAGATCGCCTCCCAGTGGATCACCGGCGAGGGCGCACCCCTGATGAAGTGCTCCGGTGACGGTCTGCTCTACCTCGCCGACTACGGCGCCGATGTGGTCGTCATCAATCTCAACAACGACTCCCTCTCGGTCAACGGCACCAACGTCCTGGCCTTCGACGGCCACCTCACCTGGGGCGTGGAACGGGTCAAGGGGCTGGCGAAGTTCGCCGGCCAGGGCCTGTGGAACGTCTGCATCTCCGGCACCGGCTGGGTCGCGATCACCTCGCGCGGCACGCCGATCGTCGTCGACTGCGGACGCGGCGAGGACGAGACCTATGTCGACCCGGACGCCCTTGTGGCGTGGTCCCCGAACCTCAAGGTGAAGGGCAAGCGCAGCTTCAAGGCCTCCTCGCTGATCGGGCGGGGAAGCGGCGAGGCGTTCCAGATGGCGTTCTCCGGCCAGGGCATCGTCGTCGTCCAGCCGAGCGAGGACAGTACGGACCGCTTGCGGGTCCGGAACTGAGGGGGAGCGAGAACACACCATGCAGAGTCCGCTTTTCAACTACACGGAACAGCAGTCCCAGGACCGGTACACCCTGCAGAACCCGCAGCTCCTGCGGGTCTCGCTGACCGGCCACGACGACGTCCTCGCCCGCAAGGGAGCCATGGTCGCGTACCAGGGGCTGATGGAGTTCGACGGTGAGTACCAGTCGCACGGGCAGCGCCGCGCCCGCGCGAACACCGGTGAGGGCCTCGACCTGATGCGCTGCTCGGGGCAGGGCACCGTCTACCTCGCCAACCTCGCGCAGTACGTCCATGTCGTGGACGTCGACCGGGACGGCATGACGGTGGACAGCGCCTATGTCCTGGCGCTCGACTCGTCGTTGCACACCGAGGTCATCGCTGTGGACAGCCAGTACGGCATCTCGGGCACGGGCAAGTACCAGCTCAACATCTCCGGCACCGGCAAGGTTGCCCTGATGACGTCCGGCCAGCCGCTGATGATGCAGGTCACGCCTGACAAGTACGTCAACATCGACGCCGACGCGATCGTCGCCTGGTCCAGCTCGCTGCGCGTGCAGATGCAGGCACAGACGCACTCCTCGGGCGTCTGGCGGCGGCGTGGCAACACCGGCGAGGGCTGGGAGCTCAGCTTCCTCGGACAGGGCTTCGCCCTGGTCCAGCCGAGCGAGGTGCTGCCCCCGCAGAGCGCCCAGATCGGCCAGGGGCTGCGCGCGCAGTACGGCATGGGCCAGCAGGGAGCGCACGGACAGAACCAGAACAACGCCTGGAACTGAACCGCGGGGGAGACCGTAAGGGGCGACCTCGTGAGAGGGCGCCCCTCACCCGTTGATGTGCCGGTGCCGAGGGCCGTCGGTACGGCTACCGGCTGCCTTCCAGCGCCGCGCGCGTACGTGCCACCAGCCGAACCACCGAGGTGTCGGCGACCTCGGCCACCTCGTCGTATGCGAACCAGCGCAGATCCAGCGACTCGTCGCTGATCTTTTCCGTCGCGCCCGACGGCGCCAGCGCCGCGTACTGCACATCCAGATGCCAGTGGCAGGGCGCCGGGATCGCATGCCGGTCCAGCACCACCGGGCCGCCCGCCAGCAGCGTCAGACCGCTGATGCCGGACTCCTCAGTGGCCTCACGCAGCGCCGTGGCCGCCAGCGTGGCGTCCTCGGGTTCGCAGTGGCCGCCCAGCTGCAGCCACATCTGCAGCTTCCGGTGCAGTGTCAGCAGCACCCGTCCGCGCTCCGGATCGACGACCAGCGCGCTGGCCGTCAGATGCCCGGCCCGGCACGCCTTCCACATGCCGTCCGGATGCTGTGCCAGATGATCGAGATAGGTCTGCCGCAGCTGCTCCTGATCAGCGTCGGCCCGGTCCTCGTACCTCTTCAGTACGAGAACGGCGTCGTCGTACAGGCTCACTGGTCGGTGTCGTCCTTGCCGTCGCTGTCGCCGGTGGCGCCGGTTTCCTCGCCCTTGTCGTCCGCGGGCTTCCGGGGACCCTTCGCGGCCTCGCCGAGCATCTTGTCCAGCTCGGAGAAGTCCAGCTGCTCGTGGTGCACGAACCCGTCCGGGTCGTCCAGGTCATGTGCGGTCGGCAGCATGTCCGGGTGCTCCCAGAGCGCGTCGCGCCCGTCGAAACCGCGCGCGTCCGTGAGCGACGCCCACAGCCGAGAGGCGTCCCGCAGCCGCCGCGGCCGCAGCTGCAGCCCGATCAGCGTGGCGAACGTCTGCTCGGCCGGGCCGCCGGAGGCACGGCGCCTGCGCATCGTCTCGCGCAGTGCGTCCGCCGACGTCAGCCGGGACTTCGCGGCCTCGTGGACCACCGCGTCCACCCAGCCCTCGACCAGCGCGAGCGCCGTCTCCAGCCGGGCCAGCGCCGCCTTCTGCTCCGGTGTGTCCTCCGGCTGGAACATGCCCTGCTGAAGGGCGTCCTGTAGCTGCTCGGGCTGCGACGGGTCGAACTGGCCGACCACGTCCTCCAGCTTGCTGGTGTCGACCTTGATGCCGCGCGCGTACCCCTCGACAGCGCCGAACAGGTGCGAGCGCAGCCACGGCACATGGGCGAAGAGCCGCTGGTGGGCAGCCTCGCGCAGGGCGAGATAGAGCCGCACCTCGTCCTGCGGCACGCTCAGGTCCTTGCCGAACATCTCGACGTTCAACGGAAGGAGCGCGGCCTTGCCCGCCGGGCCGAGCGGCAGTCCGATATCGGTCGAACCAACCACCTCACCCGCCAGCACACCCACGGCCTGCCCGATCTGCTGACCGAACATCGCACCGCCCATCGACCTCATCATGCCGATCAGCGGGCCGGCCATGGCCTGCATCTCCTCGGGCAGCACATCGCCCATGGCCATGCCGACACGCTCCGCCACCGGGTCGACCAGCTTCTGCCAGGCGGGAAGGGACGCCTCGACCCACTCCGCACGGCTCCATGCCACGGTCGAGACCGCACCGGAGGGCAGCGACGTCACGCCGTCCAGCCAGTGATCCGCCAGGCGCAGCGCCTCGTCGACCGCCGACCGCTCGGACGGGCCGACGCTCGCGTCCTTCGTTCCGTCCGGCGTGCCCTGCGAAACCGTCTGGCGGGCGATCTGCTTGGCCATGTCCCAGTTCACGGGACCGCCCTCGTAGCTCAGCATCTGGCCGAGCTGCTGGAAGGCGGCTCCCAGGTCGTTCGGGTTCATCGTGCCGAACATCGCCGCGAACGGGTTGTCCCCGCCCGCGCCCGGCCCGAAGCCGAACGGGTTCGCCGGCCCGCCCGAACCCTGCCCACCTCCGGTGGGGTCCTTCTTCTTGCCCTCGTCGCCGTTCTCCGGCTCCTCCGGCGGAAGGCCGAATCCGAATGGGGTGTCACTCACGGGTTTCCTCGGCTCGTAGGGCCGCCGGCTCGAACCGACGGCGACTGCCCGACATCACCATCCAGCGTAGACACCATGTCCGCTCAGGGCCTCAGTGCTCCGCCGGGTCCCGGCCTGCGGCAGGATGGACGCCACCTGGTACGTACGCGTCATTCGGGTACGTACTGAAGACAACCGCTGGAGACGCCCGGTGAGTTCCCCAGATCCTCAGGTTCGCGCAGCGCGAAACCTGGCCGACCCTTCGCACGAGAGCACGCCCTCGAAAAGCCGCTCCAAGAGCCGCGGCCCCGTCGTCGCGGTCACCGGTGCCGCGACCGGCGTCGGTGAGCTGCTCACCGCGCGCCTCGCGGCATCCGAGGAGATCAAGCAGGTCATCGCCATCGACGAGCGCCGGGGCGAGGTCTCCGATGCGACCTGGCATATTCTCGACGTGCGAGACCCCGCCATCGCCGAGAAACTGCGCGGCGCAGACGTCGTCGTCCATCTGGCACTCGATCTCGACCTGGAGACCGACCCCGCCGCCCGTACCGCGTACAACGTCCGCGGCACCCAGACCGTGCTGACGGCCGCCGCGGCCGCCGGAGTCCACCGGGCCGTGCTCTGCACCTCGGCGATGGTCTACGGGGCGCTGCCCGACAACGACATCCCGCTCGCCGAGGACGCAGAGCTGCGCGCCACGGCCGAGGCCACCGGTGTCGGTGACCTCCTGGAGATCGAACGGCTCGGCCGCCGCGCACCTCGTGCCCACCCCGGGCTCAACGTCACCGTGGTCCGCCCCACCGTTCTGGTCGGCGGTACGGACACGGCGCTGACCCGCTACTTCGAGTCGCCGCGACTCCTCGTCGTCGCGGGATCGCGCCCCGCCTGGCAGTTCTGCCACGTCGACGACCTGGTCGCTGCCCTCGAGTACGCCGCGCTGGAGAAGATCGACGGGGAGTTCGCAGTCGGCTGCGACGGCTGGCTGGAGCAGGAGGAGGTCGAGGAGCTCAGTGGTGTACGCCGGATGGAGCTGCCCTCCGCCGTCGCCCTCGGCGCCGCAGCCCGGCTGCACCGGATCGGTCTCACCCCGTCCCCCGCGGGCGACCTCGCATACACGATGCACCCCTGGGTGGTCAGCGTGAGCCGACTGCACGACGCCGGCTGGCGTCCCCGGTGGACCAACGAGGAGGTGCTCGCCGCGCTCCTCGAAGAGGTCGAGGGCCGCCACACTGTCGCCGGACGCCGGCTCGGCCGCAAGGACGCCACCGCTGCCGGTGCCGCCGGTGCGACCGTCGCGCTGCTCGGCACCGCCGCCCTGGTCCGTCGCGCCCGCAAGGCGCGCCGTCGCATCTAGTGCCCCTCCCGGCAAGCTTTGCCCCGTCGCGCCGCCCAGCACGCCCGTTTTTCGTTCGGATCATGCCGGGCGGGTCTGCAGAAGGCTCGAAGGCTGCCGATGGTCCGCCGGTGGAAGGGGCTATTCCGCGATGTCGGCGCGGTACGGCACGATGGGCGGCATGGCACCCACCCACGACCACCCCGGTGAGCAGGCAGCGCAGGACCCGATCCGGCTGCTGGAGATCCGTGAGACACCGTTGTCGGTCGACGAGATCTTCCGCGCCGTCGGGGACGACGCCGCGGGCGGCACCGCGCTCTTCGTCGGCACTGTGCGCAATCACGACGGCGGACAGGACGTCGGCGCGCTGGGCTACTCCTGCCATCCGTCGGCGCAGGACGAGATGCGCCGGGTGGCCGAGAAGGTCGTGGCCGAGTTCCCGGTCAGGGCGCTGGCGGCAGTGCACCGTGTGGGTGAACTGGAGGTGGGAGATCTGGCCGTCGTCGTCGCAGTCTCCTGCCCGCACCGCGGGGAGGCGTTCGCCGCGTGTCGCAAGCTCATCGACGACCTCAAGCACGAGGTTCCGATCTGGAAACACCAGCGGTTCTCCGACGGCACGGAGGAGTGGGTCGGCGCCTGCTGAGCTCAAACCTAACCGGCGGTCATCCGCCCCGATTTGCGTAACCGCACCCCTGCCATGAGCGTTGGTTCTGCAGATGGCTAATCTGCTGATCGGCAGTTGCGGTCGCTCATGGGGTAGGGAGGTCGTCATGGCAGCACTTGCCTGGTTGCTGATCCCGCTTTTCGCTGCTCTCGGCGCTGCGATATGGGGGAGCTGGGCCGCCAGAAATCGCACGACCGGCGATGTCACCGAACTCGCCGGGTATGCCCGGTTCCGTGAGGCGATGGAGAAATCTCACTCCGGTTCCGACGCTGCCTGAGGCAGCACCACAGGTACGCAGTCGCCGATCCGCATCGCGGCGCCGGCTGCCCACGCCGATCGGCACAGCACCTCACCTGGCCCTCCGCCTCTTACGGACCGGCCCCGGCGGTGCACTGACAGACCCTTCCCGTACTGTCGTTCCATGCCACGCCGCACCGCGACGATGCTCGCCTCCACACTGATTCTCATCGCGCTGCTCTGCGCAGGCGTGCCGATGAAAGTGCCGTACTCGGAGATGTCTCCCGGTCCGACGGTGAACACGCTCGGCAAGGTCGGTGGAGAACCGGTCCTGCAGATCTCCGGGCACAAGACGTACAAGACGTCCGGCAACCTCAATATGACGACGGTCCGGGTCACGGGCGCCGACTACAACATGAACCTCGTCTATGCCGTCTACGGCTGGCTCGCCCACGACAGCGTCATCGTCCCGCACGACACGCTGTATCCGAACGGTAAGACCGAGCAGCAGTCGACGCAGGAGAACGCCGAGGAGTTCAGCCAGTCCCAGGAGAGCGCCAAGGTCGCCGCCCTGACCGAGCTGGGCATCCCGGTGACCTCGCGCGTCGTGGTCTCCACGGTGATCAAGGGCAGCCCCGCGCAGGGCAAGCTGCACGCGGGCGATGTGATCAAGGCGGTCGACGGTACGGCGGTCAGACAGCCCGAGGACGTCGCGAAGCTCGTCACCAAGCACAAGCCCGGTGAGAGCGTCACGTTCACGGTGATCCCGGCCAGGACGGCGGCCGCCGCCGAGAAGGCCGGCAAGGAGCCGCAGGGTTCCGAGAAGATCACCATCACGACGGCGAAGGCGCCCAAGGAGAACCGGGCGATCGTCGGCATCCAGGCCGGGACGGACCACACGTTCCCGTTCCGGATCGACATCAAGCTCGCCGATGTGGGCGGCCCGAGCGCCGGTCTGATGTTCTCCCTGGGCATCATCGACAAGCTGACGCCCGGCCATCTGACCGGCGGCAAGTTCATCGCGGGCACCGGCACCATCGACGACCAGGGCAAGGTCGGTCCGATCGGCGGCATCAACATGAAGCTGGTCGGCGCGCGCAACGCGGGCGCCAGGTACTTCCTGACGCCGGACGACAACTGCAGGGCCGCCGCGTCCGACACCCCCAGCGGGCTCACGCTCGTGAAGGTCAAGACGATCGACGACGCGAAGAAGTCGCTGGAGAAGATCCGCACGGGGGACACGGCCGCTCTGCCGAGCTGCTCGGCAGGCTGACCGCGCCCCCCACGGGGACGGCGGGCGCGATACCGCCCGCCGTGGTAGGACTCTCAGGACTCGAACGTGGCGGCCAGCGCCTCGGCCAGCCCCGGTACCAGACCCGCGCCGGTCAGGACCTCGCTCGCGGAGTCCTTCTCCCGGAGCCGTACGGCGGACTCCCGCGCACCGTTGCGCAGGACGGCCACGGTCATCCGCACCTCCTGCCGGTCGGGGTGCCGGGCGACCCACTTCGTCAGCTGGGCGTCACTGAGCCCGTCCGGTACGGAGGCCTCGGCGGACGGCGGCAGCATCAGGCGCTCCACCGTCATCGCGCATCCGGCCACGGCGTCGGGCCAGGCAATGGTGGCGAGGAACTCGTCCAGAGCCTTTCCGCGGGGGATCTCCTCCTGCTCGATCGGGGTGAGTGCGGCGGTCGTCGACTCCTGGCTGTCGAGACCGAGCTGGGCTGCGAGCCCCGGCTCCTGGGCGCGCAGCTTGGCGGTGTCGACGAGAGCGAAGAGCCGGGCGGGCTGGTCCCAGCCGAGGCCGGCGGCGTACTCGTCGATTTCGAGCACGGCGACGGTGAGGGGGCTTGCGGCCATCGGGGGGCCTGAGGGGGAAACGTTGGGCATGCCCAACATCCTGCCTCCTTCCACCCCGGGAACGGGAACTAGGTAAAGCATCAGTAAGTTGCATAGGTGGGCTCTACGATCGCTGGGCCTGCTTCACACGACCGCGAACTTCGAGGGGCGCACGTTGGCTTTCCAGATGCCGGACCGCGGCGGAGGCCCGACCGGGCCACGGATCAGAGTCGGCCGCCCGTCCCGGCGCGCCCGTACCCTGCTCATGACACTCGGCGTCCTGGCGATTCTCGCCATGGCGTTCGTCATGTTCGCCGGGTTCTGGACGGACTGGCTCTGGTACCGGTCGGTCGCATATTCGTCCGTCTTCACCACCACCCTGTGGACCAAGATCGGGCTGTTCCTCGTCTTCGGACTGCTGATGGCGATCGCTGTCGGCCTGAACATCTGGCTCGCGCACCGGCTCCGGCCGCCGCTGAGCGCGATGTCCCTGGAGCAGCAGAGCCTGGACCGCTACCGGATGAGCGTCGCCCCGCACAAGAGGTGGGTACTGCTCGCGGTCACCGCGCTCGTCGGGCTGATCGCCGGAGCGTCCGCATCGGGCCAGTGGCGCACGTGGTTGATGTACGTGAACGGCGTGGCGTTCGGGCAGAAGGACCCCCAGTTCCATCTGGACGTCTCCTTCTACGCCTTCGACCTTCCGTGGTACCGCTTCCTGCTGGGCTTCGGCTTCGCGGCCACGGTGCTCTCGCTGATCGCCGCCGCGGTGACCCACTACCTGTACGGCGGGCTCCGCATCACCAGCCCTGGCGCGCGGGCGACCGGCGCGGCCACCGGCCACCTGTCGGTGCTGCTCGGCGTCTTCGTCTCGCTGAAGGCCGTGGCGTACTGGCTCGACCGGTACGGGCTGGCGGTGAAGTCCAGCGACTTCAAGGCGACGGACAACTGGACGGGCCTGCGGTACGTCGACGCCAACGCCTATCTGCCGGCGAAGACGATCCTGTTCTGCATCGCCGCGATCTGTGCCGTGCTGTTCTTCGCGACGCTGTGGCGCCGCACCTGGCAGCTCCCGATGATCGGCTTCGGTCTGATGGTGCTCTCCGCGATCCTGATCGGCGGGCTGTACCCGGCGATCGTGCAGAAGTTCCAGGTCCAGCCGAACGAGCAGGCCAAGGAAGCCCCGTTCATCCGGAAGAACATCCAGGCGACGCGTGACGCGTACGACATCGACAACGCCCGGGTGACCGACTACTCGGGCAAGAGCACCACGACGGACGACGCGAAGCTGCGCGCGAGCGCGGACGACGCGGCGAGCTACCGGGTGATGGACCCCAACGTCGTCTCCCCGGCCTTCCAGCAGCTCCAGCAGAAGCGGAACTATTACCAGTTCCCCAAGACACTGGACGTCGACCGCTACAAGGACGCCACCGGCAAGGACCAGGACACGGTCATCGGTCTGCGCGAGCTCAACCTGGACGGCATCCCCAAGCGCAACTGGATCAACGACCACTTCACGTACACCCACGGCTACGGCGCCATCGCCGCGCGGGGCACCACGACGGGCAAGAACCCGAAGGGGTCCCCGGACTTCACCGAGTCGGGTCTGCCGACCACCGGCGAGCTCGGCACGTACCAGCAGCAGATCTACTACGGCGAAAAGACCGAGCAGTACTCCATCGTCGGCGGGCCCCAGAAGGAGCTCGACTACGAGGAGGACGGCGAGAAGACCACCAGCTACAAGGGCAACAGCGGAGTCAGCCTCTCCAACGCGTTCAACCGCGCCGCGTACGCGGTCTCGTTCAGCGAGCCGCAGATCCTCTACTCGGGGGCCATCGGCGAGGGCTCGCGGATCCTCTACAACCGCACGCCCAAGGAGCGCGTCGAGGCGGTCGCCCCGTGGTTGACCATCGACGGCGACGCGTACCCCGCGGTGGTGAACCACCGCATCCAGTGGGTCGTCGACGCGTACACCACCACCAACGGGTATCCGTACGCCTCGCGCACGACGCTCGGTGACACCACGGCGGACTCGCTGACCACCAATCAGCGCGCGGTCGTCGCCCAGCAGAACCAGGTCAACTACATCCGTAACTCGGTGAAGGCCACCGTCGACGCGTACGACGGCAAGGTCACGCTGTACGAGTGGGACACCAAGGACCCGGTCCTCAAGACCTGGCGCAAGGCGTTCCCCGGGACGGTGAAGCCACGGGGTGACATCCCCCAGGACCTGATGGCCCACCTGCGGTACCCGCAGGACCTGTTCAAGGTGCAGCGTGAGCTGCTCACCCGCTACCACGTCACCAACCCCGCACAGTTCTACAGCGGCAGTGACGCGTGGCAGGTCCCGGACGACCCGACGAAAAAGGAGTCCGGCGCCGTCCCGCCGTACTACCTGAGCATAAAAATGCCGGACCAGCCGGCCCAGAAGTTCTCGCTGACCACCACGTTCACCCCGAAGGGGCGGCCCGACCTCGGGGCATTCATGGCGGTGGACGCGGATGCGGCCAGCAAGGACTACGGCACTATACGGCTGCTCAGAGTCACCACGACGGTGAAGGGCCCCGGGCAGGTGCAGAGCGAGCTCAACGGCAACGACGATGTCGCCGAGTTCGTGAGAAACCTCAAGGGAACCGACTCCGACATCGAGTACGGCAACCTGCTGACGGTGCCGCTCGACGGGGGCTTCCTCTACATCGAGCCGGTCTACACGCGCGGTGGCACGCAGAACTACCCGCTGCTGCGCAAGGTGGCTGCCTCGTACGGTTCGAAGACCGTCTTCGAGAACAGCCTCGGGGACGCGCTCAACGCGGTCTTCGGGGTGGACGGCACCGAAACCACGCAGCCACCGGGCGAGACCACGAAGCCACCTGCGACCACCGGCGACGCCGCGCTCAAGCAGGCGATCGCGGATGCGCAGAAGGCCTATGCGGAGGGCGAGGCGGCCCTGAAGAAGCAGGACTGGAGCGCCTACGGCAAGGCTCAGGCCGATCTGCAGGACGCGCTGAAGCGTGCGGCGGCGGCCGCGCCCAAGGCGGACAAGGGCAGCTGAGCAGCTGCCGGTAAAGCCCCACCTCCGTGTCGTGGTACGGTTTGAACACAACGACGCGGGGTGGAGCAGCTCGGTAGCTCGCTGGGCTCATAACCCAGAGGTCGCAGGTTCAAATCCTGTCCCCGCTACTGAAAGACGAAGGCCCGGATTCTTTCGAGGATCCGGGCCTTCGTCGTGCCGTGAAACCTTCCCATGTGGTGGGCGTGAAGTGCGGTTCGCAGGGCACGAGTTGGGTCAGGACGTGTTTGACTTATCTCTCTGTGGGCATGTCGACAAAACGCTGAAGTGACCTCACTGGCCGCGGTATACCAGGTGTACGCGGGTTGCAGGTGGTGGGACGATGGTATTTATGGGGGACAGGGCAACTCTGTTGGAGACAGGGCGGTTTGTGCAGCTGCACGTCCATGGGATGGAAAACGTGACGGACGCGGCTTTTGCCGCTGACGCTGCGAGTAACGCCGTGACTGTTGAGAACGCTGAGACAGTGGAAGGCGTCGAGGCCGCGGGGGCGGCCGGGACCACGGGAGTCGCCGGGACGTTGGCGGCTTCCGGCGACGCCGAGAGCACGGAGAGCGCCGAGACCGAAGCGCGGCACCGCCGCTCCGCCGACGCCGGGGACACCGCGTCCATGAGCGTCCTCGGCGCCCTGCTGCTGCGCCGTGGTGATCTGAACGGCGCCGAGCCCTATCTACGGGCAGCCACGGCCGACGGCGACCGGGCCGCCGCCAACAACCTGGGTGTTCTCCTCCACCAGCGCGGCTATGCCGACGAGGCGGCCGGCTGGTGGCGTATCGCCGCCGTCGCCGGTTCCGCCGCCGCCGCGCACGCCCTGGGCCGCCACTACCGCGAGCGCGGCGACGAGCCCGGCGCCGAGTACTGGCTGCGCCAGTCCGCCGAGCAAGGCCATGCGCTGGGCGCGTACGCCCTTGCCGACCTGCTGGAGCACCGCAGCGACGTCGGCGCCGAGCGTTGGTTGCGCGCCGCCGCCGAGCAGGGCCACCGGGAGGCCGCTTACCGCCTGGCACGCGCCCTGGAGCGCAGGGCCGCCACCGACCCGCACGACGCGTTCGGCCGTCCCGGAGCGGACGCGGGGCTCGGGATGAGCATGGGGCCCGGTCCGGGTGCGGCCGGTGGTCCCGTGACCGGTACACGTAACGCGGGCGGGACTGCCGCGCGCAAGGACGACGGACCCGTGGCCGGTTCCGCCACCGGGCGGGTCGGTGAGGCCGAGCAGTGGTACCGGCAGGCCGCCGCGCGCGGACACCGTCGCGCCGCCCTGCATCTCGGCGCCATCCTCGAACGGCGCGGCGAGCTCAAGGAGGCCGGTCGCTGGTACCTCACCTCCGCCAAGGACGGCGAGGCACGTGCCGCCTGCGCGCTCGGATTCCTGCTGCGCGATGCGGGCGACGAGGAGAGCGCCGCCGTGTGGTGGCTGCGCGCCGCCCAGGACGGTGACGGCAACGCCGCCAACGCCCTGGGCGCCCTGCACGCCGCCCGCGGCGAGCAGCAGACCGCCGAGCGCTGGTACCGCGCCGCCATGGACGCGGGCGACGTCAACGGCGCGTACAACCTCGGACTGCTGTGCGCCGCCCAGGACCGTACGCCGCAGGCCGAGCAGTGGTACCGCCGTGCCGCATACGCCGGTCACCGCGAGGCCGCCAACGCACTGGCCGTACTCCTGCTCCAGGCGGGGGACGCGACCGGTGCGGAGCCCTGGTTCTCCAAAGCCGCCGAGGCGGGCAGCGTCGACGCCGCCTTCAACCTCGGCATCCTGCACGCAGGGCGCGACGAGGACCGCGCAGCGCTCAGCTGGTACGAGCGGGCCGCCGCCGCCGGGCACACGGAGGCGGCGCTCCAGGTCGGCATGGCGCTGCTGCACCACGGCGAGGAGCAGGAGGCCGAGCGTCATCTTCGCTGCGCCGCGGGCGGCGGCAGCGCCGAGGCGGCCTTCCGGCTGGCCGGGGTGCTGGACTCACGGCAGCCACCGCCGGGACCGCCCGCGCTCGGCGAGCCGATGCCGGAGAAGACCGAGTGCGAGGAGTGGTACGAGCGGGCCGCCGAGCAGGGGCACCGCCGTGCCCAGGTGCGCGTCGGCATGCTCGCCGCCGCTCGCGGCGATGTGGACAGCGCCGCCCGCTGGTACCGCGAGGCGGCCGAGGCGGGCAGCCGCAACGGGGCCTTCAACCTCGGGCTGCTCCTCGCCCGCGAGGGCAGCGAGCGCGAGGCCGCGTTGTGGTGGAGCCGCGCCGCGAACGACGGGCACGGGCGGGCCGCGCTGCGCCTCGCCCTGCTCGCCGCCCGCCGCGGCGAACTCACCGAGGGGCAGCGCTGGTGCGCACGGGCGGTCGAGCTGGGCCCGGCGGAGGTCGCCGAGCGCGCAGCACGGCTGCGCGAGGCGCTGCACCAGGAGCTGACCGCGTAGGGGAGCACCACGGGCGCGGCACGGGACGTGGCGCCCGGCCCTGGCGTCCCACCCGTCCGAGCCGGTGCAGGGTCGCCGGGCATGCTGCACGGCACGGGGATGTGCCGGCGGGTCCGGCGCCGTGCCACGGTCAGTCCCGTCACCCGTGATCCCTCCCCGAGCCCCCGGGCCCCCTGTGCGGGCGGTACGCCGAGTCTCCGCGGGCCGCCGCCCCACCCCGCAGAAACGGATTTGCGCTGGTCGTGGGCGTCACGTAATGTTGTGTTCACCGACGCGGGGTGGAGCAGCTCGGTAGCTCGCTGGGCTCATAACCCAGAGGTCGCAGGTTCAAATCCTGTCCCCGCTACTGAAGGCAGAGGGCCGGATCCTTTTACAGGGATCCGGCCCTCTGTTCATGTCCGAGGTCATCTCCTCGGAGCGTGTGGCCCACCGTCTCCCCGTGCGTCGCCCTTGCCGATCATGGTGCCCATCTCGCGACGGTGATCTTCCGCTTCTTCGCCGGCGGCACTGGAACCCGGGGTCTCGCTCGCACCGGGCCTTCCGCGGCGTCTCAGGCCGTTGCCGCGCAGTTCGGGCAGATGCCGCGGTACGTCACCTCGACATCGGAGACCGTGAAGCCGAAGCGCTCGTCGGCCGGCAGGTCCGCCAGCGGATCGCCCGCCGGGTGCACGTCACGGATGGTGCCGCACCGGGCGCAGACCAGGTGGTGGTGGGGGCGGTGCGCGTTCGGGTCGTACCGCTTCGCTCGGCGATCCGTGGAGACCTCGATGACCTCGCCGAGGGTCACCATCTCGCCGAGCGTGTTGTAGACGGTGGCGCGGGAGATCTCCGGCAGCTTGGCGACGGCCCGGGCGTGGACCTCGTCGGCCGTCAGGTGCACATGGTCCCCGTCGAGGACTTCGGCCACGACGCGCCGCTGCGCAGTCATGCGCCAGCCGCGTCCGCGGAGCCGTTCCAACAGGTCACTCATGGAAACAAGCCTAACAGCGAGGGGACCCTGGTCCCGAACGGGTGTGACTTTAGATATTCACTTGACCTGGACTTAGTCCATTGTAGGATCGGGACCGGCATACGCCAAGGGACAGGCTGTGCGGACATCAGGACATGACGGATGCAGGAATGACGCAGGAGGCGCACGTGACGCAGGGACCGCTTACCACGGAGGCCGGTGCGCCGGTCGCCGACAACCAGAACAGTCAGACCGCGGGCGTCGGCGGTCCGGTCCTGGTGCAGGACCAGTCGCTGCTGGAGAAGCTCGCGCATTTCAACCGCGAGCGCATTCCGGAGCGCATCGTGCACGCCCGCGGCGCCGGTGCGTACGGCACGTTCACGCTGACCCGCGACGTCTCGCAGTGGACGCGGGCGAAGTTCCTCTCCGAGGTCGGCAAGCAGACCGAGACGTTCCTGCGCTTCTCCACCGTCGCGGGCAACCTCGGCTCCGCCGATGCGGTGCGTGACCCTCGCGGCTTCGCGCTGAAGTTCTACACCGAAGAGGGCAACTACGACCTCGTCGGCAACAACACTCCGGTGTTCTTCATCAAGGACGCCATCAAGTTCCCGGACTTCATCCACACCCAGAAGCGCGACCCGTACACCGGCTCGCAGGAGGCGGACAACGTCTGGGACTTCTGGGGTCTGTCGCCCGAGTCCACCCATCAGGTGACCTGGCTCTTCGGTGACCGCGGCATCCCGGCCACGCTGCGTCACATGAATGGGTACGGCTCGCACACCTACCAGTGGAACAACGAGGCCGGCGAGGTCTTCTGGGTCAAGTACCACTTCAAGACCGACCAGGGCATCAAGAATCTCACCCAGGCCGAGGCGAACAAGCTCGCCGGCGAGGACCCGGACAGTCACCAGCGCGATCTCCGCGAGGCGATCGAGCGCGGCGACTTCCCGTCCTGGACCGTGCAGGTCCAGATCATGCCCGCGTCCGAGGCGGCCACCTACCGCTTCAATCCGTTCGACCTCACCAAGGTGTGGCCGCACGCGGACTACCCGCCGATCGAGATCGGGAAGCTGGAGCTCAACCGCAACCCGGAGAACATCTTTGCGGAGACCGAGCAGTCGATCTTCAGCCCCGCGCACTTCGTGCCGGGCATTGGTCCGTCCCCGGACAAGATGCTCCAGGGCCGCCTCTTCGCGTACGGCGACGCCCACCGGTACCGCGTCGGCATCAACGCCGACCACCTGCCGGTGAACCGTCCGCACGCCACCGAGGCGCGGACGAACAGCCGGGACGGCTACCTGTACGACGGCCGTCACAAGGGTGCGAAGAACTACGAGCCCAACAGCTTTGGCGGTCCGGTCCAGACCGACCGTCCGCTGTGGGAGCCCACCACGGTCACCGGCGAGATCGGTACGCACGAAGCCCCGGGCCACGCCGAGGACAACGACTTCGTGCAGGCCGGAAACCTCTACCGGCTCTACTCCGAGGACGAGAAGGCGCGCTTGATCGACAATCTCGCCGGGTTCATCGCCAAGGTCTCGCGCGACGACATCGCCGAGCGCGCGATCAACAACTTCCGTCAGGCCGACGGCGACTTCGGCAAGCGACTCGAAGCGGCGGTCCAGGCCCTGCGCGCATAGCGCCCCTCCCGGCGCCAGAGCGTATCCGCCATGTACCGGCTCTCCGGCGGACGACGGGCCTGTCCCTCTTCACCGAGGGGGACAGGCCCATCGGCCGTACGTACGTGGGGGCGCTCAGCCGACCAGCTCCACCGGGTGGCGCCGGGCCGGTGCCCAGCAGCGGATGATGTCGCGGACCGAGACGATGCCGACGGGCCCGTGGTCGTCCAGCACGATCAGATGGCGGAATCCGCCGTGTGTCATGGCCTCCGCGGCCTCTTCCAGGGTCCAGCTGGGCGCGGCGAAGACCACATCGTTGGTGGTGTGGGTGGACGCGGTCTCGGTATCGGGGTTCTGGCCGGAGCCGACCGAGTTCAGGATGTCGCGCTCGGTGAGGATGCCGATCCCGCTGGTGTCCCGGTCGAGGACAACTGCCGCCCCGATGCGGCGTGCCGACATCAGTTGGGCCGCCTGGCGGAGCGTATGGGTGGGGCCGATAGTGAGGACCATCGTGCTCATGGCGTCACGGACGAGCATGAAGGGAGCCACCTCCTTCGTGAAGCGACTGCGTGAGTCGATTCACAAGTTCACAAGTGGGGGGACTCTCAGCGTTGCATCCTTGAGGGAGTCCAACAAGGGGTGTGTCGAGATCATTCGAGGGGCGCGCGGAAGTGCACCACACGCCCCTCAAAGTCCGCGCGCCTCATGACGGCCCGGGATCAGTAGCGCTGGTTGAGATACCCCAGCAGCTCGTGGTGGAGCAGGCCGTTCGAGGCCGCCGCGTTTCCGCCGCCCGGACCGGAGACTCCGTCCAGGCTGGTGAACCGGCCCCCCGCCTCCTGGACGATGATCGCGTTCGCCGCCATGTCCCAGAGCGAGAGCTCCGGCTCCGCGCAGATGTCGACGGAACCCTCGGCGACCATCATGTACGGCCAGAAGTCGCCGTACCCACGCGTACGCCAGCAGGCCCGCGTCAGGTCCATGAAGCCGTCGAGCCGGCCCTGCTCCTCCCAGCCGGTCATCGAGGCGTACGCGAACGAGGCGTCCGCGATCCGCTCGACCTTCGAGACGTGCAGCCGGGTTGCGGAGGTGAGGCTGCGGCCGGAGTACGCCCCCGCGCCCTTCGCCGCCCACCAGCGGCGGCCCAGCGCGGGCGCCGACACGACACCGACCACGGGCTGGAACCCTCCCCCACTCTCGGCTCCGCTCGAGCGGGAGGTGCCCCCTCCGCCCGCCTCCATCAGCGAGATCAGGGTCGCCCAGACCGGGACACCGCGGACGTAGTTCTTGGTGCCGTCGATCGGGTCGACGACCCAGCGGCGCGGACCGGTGCCCTCGAGCCCGTACTCCTCGCCGAGGATTGCATCGCGCGGACGTGCCCGATGGAGGTGGCCGCGGATCAGTTCCTCGGCGGCCTTGTCGGCCTCGCTCACCGGCGTCATGTCCGGCTTGGTCTCGACCTTGAGGTCCAGAGCCTTGAACCGGTCCATCGTCGCCGCGTCGGCGGCGTCCGCCAGCACGTGGGCGAGGCGCAGATCATCGTGGTAGTCGGGCATGTCGTCACAGTATCGACCGCAGGTGAACGGGGCTACACGACCCCGGACGCTGCTCGAGGTCTTGACAGTGCCCAGTGGCGCGTCAACTCTGAACCGCAGAGTCCCTGGCGTGGGAGGCGACGATGCCGACAGCGCGCGAAGCATTGCTGGACGCCGCCCTCTCGGCGCTCACCACCCGGCCCTGGCCGACCGTGCGGATGGTCGATGTCGCCTCCGCCGCCGGAGTCTCCCGGCAGACCCTCTACAACGAGTTCGGCAGCAAGGACGGCCTGGCCCGGGCCCTGGTCCGGCGCGCTGCCGACGGCTATCTCGCAGGTGTCGAACGGGCGCTGGGATCGCCCGGCGGCACGGGGGACAGGCTGGCCGCGACCGCCGCCTGGACGGTGCGGGCGGCCCGTACGAACGCCCTGGTCAGGGCGTTGCTCACGGGTTGCTGGAGCGGGCGATTACCCCGTCCCGTGCGCCTGGCGGCGTCGGCCCGTTCTTCCGTACCCGCGCAGCGGCGGGCCGATGCCGGACCGCCGACCCCCGTCGAACTGCTCGGTCTGGTGTGCGATCGCGCGGTGGCCGTGCTGGACGAGGGGCGCCCGCCGCGCGACTCGGCGGCACTGGCCACGACCTGCGAGGTCGCGATGCGGCTCGCGCTCTCGTACGCGGTCGCCACGTCCGCCCTCCCCACGGACGCGGCGCCGCTGGTGCGCGAGGCGGTGGAGCGGTGGCCCGCGGCGTGACGCGCGGGCCACCGGCGCCCCGGAGCGCGAGCGCCGCAGGCGCGAGGTACCGGCCGTGATCCGCCGGGCGCGACGCGGCGGTACGAGCGGTCCGGGTCACGCTGCGCGGTGTACGCGGATTCGGGCGAGGGGGAGCGCTGCGCGCGCGAAGTGCCGGTCGCCGAAACGGTCGGGCATGGCGCCGCCTGTCGCTTTTCCCGCACCGGCCTCAGTGGGACGAGCCCGACAGCTGCAGTCCGATCACACCCAGGATCACCAGCGAGATCGACACCAGCTTGAGGGTCGAGACCACATCGTCGAGGAAGACCATGCCGTAGATCGCGGTGCCCGCCGCACCGATGCCCGTCCAGACGGCGTAGGCGGGCCCCACGTCGAGCTTCTTCAAGGAGAGCGTCAGCAGACCGAAGCTGCCGAGCGCGAAGATGCAGAACGCGATGGTCGGCCAGAGCCGGGTGAAGCCGTGGGACAGCTTCAGGCAGACGGCGAAGCCGGTCTCCAGAAGTCCTGCGACCACGACCAGCAGCCACGCCATCGTCAGTGCCCTCCCACGTCAGTGACTGCGCCGTCCCGCTGAGCGCGATTATGCACTTACCGTCAGCAGCAGGCCGCAAACGTACCCGGATCAGTCGCCTTCGCGGCGCTCCCGGGTGGCCAGCAGTCGGTGCAGGGAGTCCAGCCGTGCCGGATCGGCGTGCCCGGCGGCGACCCAGGCGCCCAGCGCGCATTCCGGCTGGGTGGCGTCATGGGTGCAACCGCGGGGACAGTCCTCGGTGCCCGGCTCCAGGTCGGGGAACGCGTGGATGACCCGCGACGGGTCGATGTGGTTCAGCCCGAAGGAGCGCACCCCGGGGGTGTCGACCACCCAGCCGCGCCCGTCCGGCAGCGGCAGCGCGAGCGCCGAGGTGGTGGTGTGACGGCCGCGGCCCGTGACCGCGTTGACGACGCCCGTCGTACGCCGCCGGTCCTTCGGCACGAGGGCGTTGACCAGGGTGGTCTTCCCGACGCCGGAATGCCCGACAAAGGCGGTCACCCGGTCGTTCAGCTGCTCGCGCACCCGGTCCGCCGCGTCGCCGTTCTCCAGCTCCTCGCGGCTGGTGACGATGTACGGGACCCCCAGGGGGGTGTACGCCTCCAGGAGCTTGTCCGGCGATGCGAGGTCGGACTTGGTCAGGACCAGGAGCGGGGAGAGTCCGCCGTCGTACGCCGCCACCAGACAGCGGTCGATCATCCGCGGGCGGGGCTCCGGATCCGCCAGCGCGGTGACGATCGCCAGCTGGTCGGCATTGGCGACGACCACCCGCTCGTACGGATCGTCGTCGTCCGCCGTCCGCCGCAGCACCGAGCGGCGCTCACCGATCCGGACGATGCGCGCGAGGGTGTCCTTGTCGCCGGACAGATCGCCGACGATCGAGACGGTGTCGCCGACCACCGCGGCCTTCCGGCCCAGCTCCCGGGCCTTCATCGCCATGACCGTACGGCCGTCGACGAGGCACGTCAGGCGGCCGCGGTCCACGGTGAGGACCATGCCTTCCTCGGCGTCCTCGTGCTTCGGGCGGGTATGTGTACGAGGCCGGTTGCCCTTCGGGTTGGGGCGGAACCGGATGTCGTCCTCGTCGGGGTTCTTGCCGTAGCGACGCATGATTCAGGCCCCGAGCATTCGGGTCCACATCTGCGGGAAATCCGGCAGGGTCTTGGCGGTTGTCGCCACGTTCTCGATCTCCACTCCGGGGACGGCAAGGCCGATGATCGACCCAGCGGTTGCCATCCGGTGGTCGTCGTACGTATGGAAGGTACCGCCGTGCAGCGGGCGCGGCTCGATGTGCAGCCCGTCGGCGGTCTCGGTGACGTTGCCGCCGAGCTCGTTGATCTCCTTGGTGAGCGCGGCCAGCCGGTCCGTCTCGTGCAGCCGCAGATGTGCGACACCGCTCAGTGTGGAGGGGGAGTCGGCGAGGGCCGCGACCGCGGCGATGCCGGGGGTCAGTTCGCCGACCTCGCCGAGGTCCACGTCGATGCCGTGGATACGCCCCGATCCGGTGAACGTCAGACCGCGTTCGGTCAGTTCACAGCTGCCGCCCATAGTGGTGAAGATCTCGCGCAGCGTGTCACCCGGCTGGGTGGTGTGCTCCGGCCAGTCCGGGATCGTCACCCGGCCACCGGTGACCAGCGCCGCCGCGAGGAAGGGCTGGGCGTTGGAGAGATCCGGCTCGACCGTCAGGTCGCGGCCGAGCAGCGCCGACGGGGACACCCGCCAGACATTCGGCTCGCCGCCTGTCTCCGGCTCGTCGACCTGGGCGCCGACGGCCCGCAGCATGTCGACCGTCATCCGGATGTGAGGCATCGAAGGCAGCCGGGAACCGGTGTGGCGTACCTCCACGCCCTGGTTGAAACGCGGTGCCGACAGCAGCAGGGCCGAGACGAACTGGGACGACGAGGACGCGTCGATCGCCACCGGGCCGCCGTCCAGCGCCCCGCCGCCGTGCAGGGTCATCGGCAGCGAACCGCGCCCGTCGTCGTCGATCCGGGCGCCGAGCACCCGCAGCGCGTCGATCACGCCGGTCAGCGGCCGCTCGTACGCACGCGGATCGCCGTCGAAGCGGATCGGACCGTCGGCGAGGGCGGCGACCGGCGGCAGGAATCGCATCACCGTTCCGGCGTTGCCGACGTCGACCGTGGTGGGGCCGTGCAGCCCGGCCGGAATCACCCGCCAGGCCTCGCCGGAGCCGTCCGGGCCGACACCCTCCTCGATGCCGACGCCCATCGCACGCAGCGCCTGCGCCATCAGCAAGGTGTCGCGGGAGCGCAGCGGGCGGCGCAGCCAGCCCGGCTCGGCGGCGAGGGCGGCCAGGACCAGCGCCCGGTTGGTGACCGACTTCGATCCGGGCACGGTGACGGTCGCGTCGACGGCCCCGCTCGCATAGGGGGCGGGCCAGAGGGCGGGGTGCACGGAACTTTCGGTCATGGACCTCACTTTAGTGGCTCGCCGCAATCCCAGATCCTGCTCAAACAGGCCGAAACCGGGGCGTAAGAGAAGCATGGTAGACGTCGCCGCGGGCTGTCGTCCCTCACCGGCCGAGCATCCAGCGGCCGCCGCCGATCAGCGAGCAGATCGACACCGCATGGAAAAAGCCCAGCCACAGCACGGCCGGCACATCCGTGAGCCGGGACAGTTGGTCCGCGTCCGAGTCCGGTGCCCCGCCGCGCCGCCGCTTCGACTGCAGCTCGAACGCCGGACGTACGCCCCCGAGGAGCAGGAACCAGACCACGGTGTACCCGAACAGCGACTGCACCGCGGGTGAAGCCAGCCAGGACACCAGAAGGAACGCCGTGCCGGTGAAGATCACCGTAAGCGCCCCGTACAGATTGCGGATCACCACCAGCATCACCGCGAGCAGCGCGGTCGACACCCACAGCAGCAGCGTGATCCGGCCGTCGGTGAGCAGCCAGGCGCCGCCGAGCCCCAGCAGCGGCGGCGCGGTGTAGCCCGCCACCGCGGTGAGGATCATGCCTGCGCCGGTGGGCCTGCCGCGGCTGACGGTCAGCCCGCTGGTGTCCGAGTGCAGCCGGATGCCTTCCAGCCTGCGCCCGCTGACCAGGGCGATCAGCCCGTGCCCGCCCTCGTGGGCGATGGTGATCGCGTTGCGCGAGAGGCGCCACAGGACGTTCGGTACGACGGCGAAGAGCGCGACCGTGGCCGTCACGACCACCAGCCACTGCTCGGGTGCGGGCTGGGTACCGAAGACGCGATCCCACAGATTGCCCAGTTCGGTGCTGTCCATGTGCGGGCGGCTCCTTGCGGTCATGGCGGTGGATCGTGGCAGTCTGGCACTTATGTGCGGACGGTATGCAGCGAGTCGGCGGCCCGAGGATCTGACCGGACTCTTCGGCGTCGAGAAATGGGAACCGGCCCAGACACTGGAGCCCGACTACAACGTGGCGCCGACCAAAGAGGTCTACGCCGTACTGGAACGTCCCGTGAAAGACGCGGATGATCAACGCCCGGTTCGCCAGTTGCGCGCGCTGAAGTGGGGACTCGTCCCCTCGTGGGCCAAGTCGCCCGAGGGCGGAGCCCGGATGATCAACGCCCGGGCGGAGACCGTCCACGAGAAGCCGTCCTTCCGCCGCCCCTTCGTCTCGCGCCGCTGCATCCTGCCCGCCGACGGCTACTACGAGTGGGTCACCGGCGCCGACGAGCGGCAGCTGGAGGAGAAGGGGAGGAAGAAGCGGCCGCGGAAGCAGCCGTACTTCGTGACGCCCGCCGACGGATCGGTCTTCGCGATGGCCGGACTGTACGAGTTCTGGCGTGACCGGACGCTGCCGGACGACCACCCGCAGGCCTGGTGGGTGACCTGCTCCGTGATCACCACCGAGGCGGAGACCACCCCGCTCGCCGTCGCCCCTGCCGAGGGCCTGGGCGCGCTCGCCGACATCCACCCCCGGATGCCGCTGATGCTGACCCCGGACCGCTGGGACGCCTGGCTGGACCCCTCGCGCACCGACATCGGGGAGCTGCGGGCGCTGCTGGCACCGCCGCCCGGCGGACTGATGCGGGCGTACCCGGTGGCCACGGCGGTCAGCAACGTCCGCAACAACGGGCCCGAGCTCCTGGAGGAACTGACCGCGCCGGAGGTCGGCACGCTCTTCTGACCGGGCAGGATGAGCGCTGTGAGTCGTAGAGAGACAGCGCTGACGGCCGAGACGGTCGACACCGCCACCGGGCCCGCCCGGATCACCTGGCTGCCCGCGAGCAGACCCCGCCTGGTGCTCGCCCTCAGCCACGGCGCCGGCGGCGGCATCGAGGCCCGCGACCTCCAGGCACTGGCCGCCGCACTGCCCGCACGCGGCGTGACCGTCGCCCTGGTGGAGCAACCGTGGCGGGTCGCCGGGAAGAAGCTCGCGCCCGCCCCGAAGACCCTGGACACCGGCTGGCGCCGTCTGTGGCCCGCTGTCACCGCACCCGGGCTGCCCGTCGTCGCCGGCGGACGCAGCGCAGGCGCGCGGGTGGCCTGCCGCACGGCGGCCGGGCTCGGCGCGCACGCCGTCCTCGCGCTCAGCTTCCCGCTGCACCCGCCGGGCAGGCCGGAGAAGTCCCGCAAGGACGAACTGCTCGGCGCGGGCGTGCCCATGCTCGTCGTGCAGGGCGGCCACGACCCGTTCGGGCGGCCGGCCGAGTTCCCTCCGGGGGAGTACGAGATCGCCGAGGTGCCGTACGGGGACCACGGCTTCGCCGTACCGAAGAAGTCCGGACTGACCGAGGACCGGGCGATGGAACTCCTCACCGCCGCCGTGACGGAATGGCTGGACCGACTTCCGTGACTCCGGACCGACTCCCGTAACTGAGGCCCGCACATTCCCACGTGGATCGGATCACACCCGCGGACGACCCGGCGCATCCGCGGGAATGTTGTGTCGGGGACCACTGTTGTTCGGGACATCGGTACATCAACGTCGTACGTGGAGAGGGAGTCCGTCGCATGGGTTCGACCATCTGCCCGCGCCGCTCGAACGCCGCTGACCTGGAGTGGACGGTGCTGCACGCGGCGAAGACCACACCCGGGCGGGCACGGAGCGGATCGGAACGACAGCCCGCGTCGAAGCAAGGTCGACTATTCTCCGATTCGAGCGGGTCCGGTCTCGGAACCGCCACAGCGTTGGAGGAGGTGGGTCCGGTCACCGGTACCGACACAGGGACCGACGACGGCCGCGCGGAGGAGACGACCGCCGAGCGCAATGCGCGTTTCGAGCGGGACGCCCTCGGTTTCCTCGACCAGATGTACTCGGCCGCGTTGCGCATGACGCGCAATCCCGCAGACGCCGAGGACCTGGTTCAGGAGACGTATGCGAAGGCGTACGGCTCCTTCCACCAGTTCCGCGAGGGGACGAACCTCAAGGCGTGGATGTACCGCATCCTCACCAATACGTTCATCAACTCGTACCGCAAGAAGCAGCGCGAACCCCAGCGCAGTGCCGCCGAGGAGATCGAGGACTGGCAGCTGGCGCGCGCCGAGTCGCACATGTCCACAGGTCTGCGCTCCGCCGAGTCGCAGGCGCTCGATCACCTGCCGGACTCGGACGTGAAGTCCGCGCTGCAGGCGATTCCCGAAGAGTTCCGCATCGCGGTATATCTCGCCGATGTAGAGGGCTTTGCCTACAAGGAGATCGCGGACATCATGGGGACTCCCATCGGTACGGTGATGTCCCGACTGCACCGGGGCCGCCGCCAACTGCGCGGCATGCTGGAGGACTACGCCCGTGAACGCGGGCTCGTCCCGGCCGGTGCCGGAGAGTCGGACGATCGGAAAGGCTCGGGCTCATGAGCTGCGGAGAGCCGCACGAGACAGACTGCTCAGAGGTCCTCGATCATCTCTACGAGTTTCTCGACCATGAGATGCCCGACAGCGACTGCAGCAAGTTCGAGGTGCACTTCGAGGAGTGCTCCCCGTGCCTGGAGAAGTACGGGCTGGAGCAGGCGGTGAAGAAGCTGGTCAAGCGCTGCTGCGGTCACGACGACGTGCCGGCCGACCTGCGCTCCAAGGTGATGGGCCGGATCGATCTGATCCGCTCCGGGCAGGCCGTGCCGGACCAGGACGTGGTGGCCGAGCTGCCGAGCGCCGCCACGGAGTGACCGGCGGGCACCCCTGACCAGTGGGGCCTTTTCTGCACGATGAGGGCGTGCCGTGACTGTCGCGGCACGCCCTCACCCGTACCACTGCCAACGCACGCACTTCACCCGAACGTGCTAATCGGGCTCAACCATGCTCGACCGAGTGCCCAACTCGCCAGCGTGGCGCCTCCATTGACCTGGTTGGGAGGCGGGCAGGGCGGGTGAGAGGCACCGGGGCTGCGGCGCGCGCGGTGATTCTGGCCGCCGCGGTCTGCGCCGTCCTCTGTGTGCGGTCCGCGCTGCCGCCCGGCGGTACGGGGGTGCCCTGGGGCACCGTCGGTCTGCTCACCGGGCTCTATCTGGCCTGTGAACTGCCCGCACGCCGCCCGTTCTTCGGCAGCTCCGTGCCGATCAGTGCCGGATCGTTCTTTCCGCTGCTGCTCGCGGCGGCGTTCCTGTTGCCGCCCGCCGCCGCGGCGCTGGTCGTGATCCCCGGCTCACTCGCCGGCCGGGTGGAGAACCCGCCCGTCGCGGCCCGCCGCTTCTGGCGCACGGCCCAGCTGGTGATCACTGTCTGGGTGGCGTCGACCGTCCACGGCCTGCTCGGCGGCGGTGCCACGCTCGGCGGGCCCGGCCCCGGCCTGCTGCCCGACTTCCCGTACGCAGTCCTGCCCGCCTGCGTCGCCGCGCTGGCCTTCAGCCTCGTCCTGACCGCGTACCGCGTACCGCGAGCAGCCGCTGCCCGCCCGGATCGTCCGCGCGGTCAACGCATACGACGACCTGTGCGGGGAAGGTCTCAGCGGCCCGCTCCGCGCCCTGGAACGGCTCCGGCTCGGCACCGCCCACGACTACCAGCCGGAGGTGGTCGAATCGCTTGCGAGGGTCCTGGCCCGGGGCGGTCTGACCCCCGTCCCGCCTGGGTAACCCATGGGTAATGAGCGGGCGTCCTGCCGGGCATGGTTGGATGCGAAGGAGAGCGCAAGAACGAGGGTGTCCAGTCGGGACAGGCGGGAATCGTGAGGATCTTCGGGAAGGTACGGCATCGGCCCTCCGCCTCTTGGCGGCAGGCCACGGACCGCGCGTTCACGCTGATCGGCGACGGCCGGTACGAGGACGCGGGCGCACTGCTGACACGGGCGGCGGACCTGGAACCCTGGCTCTCCGAGTCATGGTTCAACCTGGCGCTGCTGCACAAATTCCGGCATGACTGGGAGCAGGCGAGAGCGGCCGGGCTGCGCGCCGTCGCGCTCCTCGACAAGGAGTCCGGCGCCCCCGACTGGTGGAACGTCGGCATCGCCGCCACCGCCCTGCAGGACTGGCCCCTGGCCCGCCGCGCCTGGCAGGCGTACGGCCTGAAGGTGCCCGGCGCCGGCCAGCACACCGCGGCGGCCAACAGCGAGCCGGTCGGTATGGAGCTGGGCAGCGCGGCCGTGCGGCTGTCGCCCGAGGGCGAGGCCGAGGTCGTCTGGGGTCGCAGGCTCGATCCGGCCCGGATGGAAGTGCTGTCGATCCCGCTGCCCTCCTCCGGGCGGCGCTGGGGCGAGGTCGTCCTGCACGACGGGGTGCCGCACGGCGAGCGGGTCACCGCGGCCGGCCCCTCGTACCCCGTGTTCGACGAGATCGAACTCTGGGCGCCGTCCCCCGTACCCACCTGGGTGGTGCTCCTCGAAGCTGCCACGGAGGCGGACCGGGACGCTCTGGAGCAGCTGGCGTCCGATGCCGGGTTCGCCGCCGAGGACTGGTCGTCATCCGTACGGCTGCTCTGCCGGGCCTGTTCCGAGAGCCGGATGGAGAGCGACGAGGGTGACGGTGAGCATCTCGACCCGCACGACCACAGCGAGCCCGGCCATCCGGGTCCGCTCGGCCACCGCACGGCCGGAGGTCTGTGGGTGCCGGAGCGCGAGTGCGGGATAGCGGCACCTGCCGGGCTGGTGCGGGGACTGCTGGACGGCTGGGTGGCGGACAGCCCGGACAGCCGTGAGTGGCGGGATCTCGAAGAAGTCTGCTGAGCCGCGCGTCCGCGGCCCGGCCGTAACGGCCTCCCCCACGATCGGGAGCCCGCTCCCCGCCGCGGGGGAGGCCGTTACGCTGTACGGGCATCGATTCGGGTTTTGAGGAAGGCGTACGGCGGACATGGCGCAGCAGGAGACGGACGAGCAGATCAGCGTCGACGACGAAGGCTTCGTCGTGGACACCGAGGACTGTGAGGCGCGCGAGGTGGCGTACCGCGAGCGCGGGACCTCCCGTCCGATCACGGTCGTGGGCAACCCGGTGCTGCACAAGGAGTGCAGGGACGTCACCGAGTTCGGTGACGAGCTGGGCCGGCTGATCGACGACATGTTCGCCAGCCAGCGGACGGCGGAGGGCGTGGGCCTGGCCGCCAACCAGATCGGCGTGGACCTCAAGGTCTTCGTCTACGACTGCCAGGACGACGACGGCGTGCGGCACGTGGGCGCCGTCTGCAACCCGGTGCTCGAAGAGCTGCCGCCGGAGGAGCGCATCCTCGACGACTCCAACGAGGGCTGTCTCTCCGTCCCGACCGCGTACGCCTCGCTGGCCCGCCCGGACTACGCGGTGGTGCGCGGCCAGGACGCCAAGGGCAACCCGGTCAAGATCCGTGGCAACGGCTACTTCGCGCGCTGCCTCCAGCACGAGACGGACCATCTGTACGGCTACCTGTACATCGACCGGCTCTCGAAGCGGGACCGCAAGGACGCGCTGCGGCAGATGGCGGAGAACACGCCGCGCTACGAGATCGTGCCGAACGACTAGTGCCGTGACAGGGCCCCGCGCCGGCGATCAGGTGATCCGACAGGCTCTCAGGCGGACAGCACCGTCGGCCGGGTCGCGTCGGCCGGGTCGCGGCCGCGGCCAGGCATGAACGCATTCCTGAACTACCGGGGCACAGCAGTTGTTTTCGCGCTCCTCCTGGCGCCGGTGCTGGTCGGCATCGCGCATGACCGCCGCATCGACCGCCAGTTGCGCGAGGCGGAACGTGATCGGCGGGCCGAACTACCGGAAACGGCGGACGCCGCACAGCCGGTGAAGGCTGTGCGGCGTCCGGACCTCCGGATCAGGGCGCGAGCCCAGAGCGTCTAGAAGTCGTCGTCGAAGGCGACCGAGCCCTCCACCGCCACCTGGTACGCGGACGGCCGGCGCTCGAAGAAGTTCGTCAGCTCCTGAACACCCTGCAGCTCCATGAACGAGAACGGGTTCTCGGAGCCGTACACAGCCGGGAAGCCGAGCCGGGTGAGCCGCTGGTCGGCGACGCACTGCAGGTACTCGCGCATCGACTCGGTGTTCATGCCCGGCAGACCGTCGCCGCACAGGTCGCGGCCGAACTGCAGCTCCGCGTCGACGGCCTCCTTCAGCATGTCGGTGACCTGCTGCTGGAGGGCGTCGTCGAAGAGCTCGGGCTCTTCCTTGCGGACGGTGTCCACGACCTCGAACGCGAAGTTCATATGCATCGTTTCGTCACGGAAGACCCAGTTGGTCCCCGTGGCGAGGCCGTGCAGCAGACCGCGCGAGCGGAACCAGTAGACGTATGCGAACGCGCCGTAGAAGAAGAGCCCCTCGATGCACGCCGCGAAGCAGATCAGGTTCAGCAGGAAGCGACGGCGGTCGGCCTGTGTCTCCAGACGCTCGATCTTCTCGACCGAATCCATCCACTTGAAGCAGAACTGCGCCTTCTCACGGATCGACGGAATCTCCTCGACCGCGTCGAACGCGGCGGCACGGTCGTCCGGATCGGGCAGATACGTGTCGAGCAGCGTCAGATAGAACTGAACATGCACGGCCTCCTCGAAGAGCTGCCGCGACAGATACAGCCGCGCCTCGGGGGAGTTGATGTGCTTGTACAGCGTCAGCACGAGATTGTTGGAGACGATCGAGTCGCCCGTCGCGAAGAACGCGACGAGCCGGCCGATCATGTGCTGCTCGCCGGGGGAAAGCTTGGCGAGGTCGGCGACGTCGGAGTGGAGGTCGACCTCCTCCACCGTCCAGGTGTTCTTGATCGCGTCGCGGTAGCGCTCGTAGAAGTCCGGGTAGCGCATGGGGCGCAGGGTCAGCTCGAAGCCCGGGTCGAGCAGATTCTTGTCGGTTGAGCTCATTACTGACAGGCCTCGCAGGACTCGGGGTTTTCGAGAGAACAGGCGATCGCGTCCGCGTCGGGAGCCGAGGCCTGCTGCACGGGAAGGGAAGCGGCGGCCGCGGCGCGGCCGGACGCCGCACGGGCGATCCGGGTGGCCGGGCGCGAGCGCAGGTAGTACGTCGTCTTCAGCCCCTGCTTCCAGGCGTACGCGTACATCGAGGAGAGCTTGCCGATCGTCGGCGTCTCCAGGAACAGGTTCAGCGACTGGCTCTGGTCCAGGAACGGCGTACGCGCCGCCGCCATGTCGATCAGACCGCGCTGCGGGATCTCCCATGCCGTGCGGTACAGCGCCCGTACGTCCTCCGGGATCCAGGCGAAGCCCTGCACCGAGCCGCTCGCCTCGCGCAGCGCCTCGCGGGTCCGCGCGTCCCACACGCCCAGCTGCTTCAGCTCGTTCACCAGATAGGCGTTGACCTGGAGGAACTCACCGCTGAGCGTTTCGCGCTTGAAGAGGTTGGAGACCTGCGGCTCGATGCATTCGTACACCCCGGCGATCGAGGCGATCGTGGCGGTCGGAGCGATGGCCAGCAGCAGCGAGTTGCGCATGCCGGTCTTCGCGATCCGGGCGCGCAGCGCGTCCCAGCGCTCCGGCCAGCTCAGCTCGGTGTCGTAGTGGTCGGGGTGCAGCACGCCGCGGGCGGCACGCGTCTCGGACCAGGCGGGCAGCGGACCGGACCGCTCGGCGAGGTCGCAGGACGCCTCGTACGCGGCGAGCATGATCCGCTCGGAGATCTTCGTGGAGAGCACGCGGGCCTCGGGGGAGTCGAACGGCAGCCGCAGCCGGAAGAAGACGTCCTGGAGCCCCATCGCGCCCAGCCCCACCGGACGCCAGCGGGCGTTGGAGCGGCCGGCCTGCTCGGTCGGGTAGAAGTTGATGTCGACGACCCGGTCGAGGAACGTCACGGCGGTACGGACGGTGGAGTCCAGCCGCTCCCAGTCGATGTCGCCGTCGGCCACGAACGAACCGAGGTTGACCGAACCGAGGTTGCAGACGGCGGTCTCGCCGTCGTCGGTGACTTCGAGGATCTCGGTGCACAGGTTCGACGAGTGGACGACGCGACCCGGCTCGGCGGTCTGGTTGGCCGTCCGGTTGGAGGCGTCCTTGAACGTCATCCAGCCCTGACCGGTCTGCGCGAGCGTCCGCATCATCCGGCCGTACAGCTCACGCGCGGGCATCGACTTGCGGGCCAGGCCCTTGGCCTCGGCGGCCCGGTACACGGCGTCGAACTCGTCGCCCCACAGGTCGACCAGTTCCGGCACGTCGGCGGGGGAGAACAGCGACCAGTCGCCGTCCGCGTCGACCCGGCGCATGAATTCGTCCGGGATCCAGTGCGCCAGGTTGAGGTTGTGCGTACGCCGCTGGTCCTCGCCCGTGTTGTCGCGCAGCTCCAGGAATTCCTCGATGTCCGCGTGCCACGTCTCCAGGTAGACGGCGGCGGCGCCCTTGCGGCGGCCGCCCTGGTTCACTGCGGCGACCGAGGCGTCGAGCGTCTTCAGGAACGGCACGATGCCGTTGGAGTGCCCGTTGGTGCCGCGGATCAGCGAACCGCGGGCGCGGATCCGGGAGTACGAGAGGCCGATGCCGCCCGCGTGCTTGGAGAGTCGCGCCACCTGGTGGTAGCGGTCGTAGATGGAGTCGAGCTCGTCCAACGGCGAGTCCAGCAGATAGCAGGAGGACATCTGCGGGTGCCGGGTGCCGGAGTTGAAGAGTGTGGGGGAGGAGGGGAGGTAGTCGAGGCGGCTCATCAGGCCGTACAGTGCGGCGACCTCGTCCAGTGCGCGCACCGACTCGTCCTCGGCGAGACCGGCGGCGACGCGCAGCATGAAGTGCTGCGGCGTCTCGATGACCTGGCGGGTGAGCGGGTGACGCAGCAGATAGCGGCTGTGCAGTGTCCGCAGCCCGAAGTAGCCGAACCGGTCGTCGGCGCCGTCGGCGAGGGACTGCTCGACCAGCGCGTCGAGCCGGGCCGCGTGGAGCGCCACGAACGCGGCCGTACGGTCCGCGATCAGACCCTCGCGGTGGCCGACGGCGACCGACGCGGAGAACGACAGCGCGCCCTGACCGGCCGCCTCGTCCGCGATGGTGCGAGTCAGGAGGCGGGCGGCGAGCCGGGAGTACGCGGGGTCCTCGGCGATCAGACCCGCGGCGGCCTCGGTGGCCAGCGCGCGCAACTCCGCCTCGTCCGACGCGGCGTTGCGGCCGCGCAGCGCGGCGGCGGCGACGCGGCCGGGGTCGGTGTCGGGCAGATCGGCAGTGAGGTCGGTCAGGGTCCGCAGCAGTGCGGTCCCGGGTCCGTCATTCGTGGTTCCCGCGGACTCGGCGACTGAAGCCGGATCGGCTGGCGCGATGGTCACGTGGTGCTCTCCCTCGCTCGGCTCGGGGCCGGCGGGGGAGCGGGGCAGCCGCGTGGAGGCATGCCCGAAGAAGGAGGGCAGCACTGTGTGCGGCGTCCACCGGCCCATCCGCGAGGCCCGGACGTCTGGGCGTCCGGATCGGTCGAGCCGGACGCGCTGTCGGCAGGTCCTCGGACTTTCAGGGTGCGCAAAAGGGCCCTGAACATACCGTTGCGGGACAGTTCCGGATTCGCACCGGATTTCCCTGCGGCGACAGCGAGCACGAGCATACATGTGGGGGCCGTCCGATGAGGTGGCCCCCACATGTTGTGTCGAATCGGTTCAGAGGCCCAGGCTGTACGTGAGCAGCGCGAGGCCCGCAAGGGGATCCCGGTCGCGTTCCGGCGTGCGTACGAAGTCGAGCCGATGGTAGATCCGGTGGGCGCCGGACATGGTCGGCTGGGTGGACAGGACGAGCCGCGCGACGCCCTTCGTGGCCCGTGCCCGGTCGATACAGGCCCGCACGAGCGCCTCGCCCGCCCCGGGGCCGCGCGCCGCCCGTGCGACGGCGAGCATCCGGAATTCGGCGGATCGACAGGTCCATGCCGGGAGTGTGCCGTACCGGTGGGTGACGCCGGACGGGCTGGGTGCAGCCCGTCCGGCGAGGGAACCAGGGCCCTTCGTCCGGATCGGGCCCGATCCGGACGAAGGGCACTAGCCGGCGGACGGGCTCGCGTCGGGTGACGGGCTCGACTCGGGCCTGGCCGAGGGGAGTTCCACCTGGACGCCCGGGTCGCCCGTGTCCGCCGTGTAGTCCGCCGGGGAGGTCTCGTCGACGCCCGCCGGGGCCTTCACCGCGTTCAGGACGAAGGTCAGCACCACCGTCACCACGGCGTTAAGCACGAACGCCGTCAGACCGATGTAGCCGATCTCGCCGATCCCCGGGATCTCCTTCGAGGAGCCGCCGAAGTGCGCCTGGGTGTGGGTCGGGCTCGCCACTCCGTACGCGGCGAGCGTGCCGTACGCCATGCCGACCGCCCAGCCCGCGAGCAGCGCCCAGCGGTGGAACCACCGGGTGAACAGGCCGCCGACCAGCGCCGGGAACGTCTGCAGGATCCAGATCCCGCCGAGCAGCTGGAAGTTGATCGCGACCGTCTTGTCCATGGTGAGGACGAAGACGAGTGCACCGACCTTCACCAGCAGCGACACCAGCTTGGAGACCTTCGTCTCCTGGGCCGGGGTCGCGTCGGGCTTCAGGAAGTCCTTGTAGATGTTCCGGGTGAACAGGTTCGCCGCGGCGATCGACATGATCGCGGCGGGAACCAGCGCGCCGATGCCGATCGCGGCGAACGCCACGCCGGCGAACCAGTCGGGGAACATGTTCTCGAACAGCTGCGGGATCGCCAACTGTCCGTTCTCCACCTTGACTCCGGCGGCGATCGCCATGAAGCCGAGCAGCGCCAGCAGGCCCAGCATCAGCGAGTACAGCGGCAGGATCGTGGTGTTGCGCCGGATCACATTGCGGCTGCGGCTGGAGAGCGTCGCCGTGATCGAGTGCGGATACATGAACAGTGCCAGTGCCGAGCCCAACGCCAGAGTGGCGTAGGTCCATTGGTTGGCCTCGGCGGGAGCCAGCGCGCCGGTCGGTTTCCCTCCGGGCGGGCCCGCGAACTTCTCCTGCGCGGCGGCGAAGATGTCGTCGAAGCCGCCCAGCTTGATCGGGATGTAGATGATCGCCACCGCGATGACCAGGTAGATCAGCCCGTCCTTGACGAACGCGATCAGCGCGGGGGCGCGCAGCCCGGAGGAGTACGTGTACGCGGCGAGCACCGCGAACGCGATCAGCAACGGCAGGTCCTTGACGAACCAGTTGGTGTTCTCGCCGCCGCCGACGCCCATCACGTCCAGCACCGCCTGGATGCCGACGAGCTGGAGCGCGATGTACGGCATCGTGGCGAGGATGCCGGTGACGGCGACCGCCAGCGACAGACCCTTCGATCCGAAGCGACCTCGGACGAAGTCCGAGGTGGTGACGTACCCGTGCTTGTGCGAGACCGACCACAGGCGCGGCAGGAAGGTGAAGATCAGCGGGTACACCAGGATGGTGTACGGGACCGCGAAGAAGCCGGCCGCTCCTGCTGCGTAGATCGCGGCGGGTACGGCGACGAAGGTGTACGCGGTGTACAGGTCGCCGCCGAGGAGGAACCAGGTGACCCAGGTGCCGAACGACCTGCCGCCCAGGCCCCATTCGTCCAGACTGGCCTCGTTCTCGGCCTTGCGCCAGCGCGCGGCCATGAAGCCGATGACCGTGACGGCCAGGAAGAAGAAGATGAAGACGCCGAGCGCGACGCCGTTCACACCGTCCTTCACGCCGACGTACCCCCCTTGCGGGCGCGCTGGTCACGCTGCCAGAGCTTGTACGCGACCATCGTGAGCGCCGTGGAGATCAGCACCCATACCATCTGGTACCAGTAGAAGAACGGGATGCCGATGAAGGTGGGGTCCACCTTCGCGTACGAACCCACCCAGAGCATCGCCACGAACGGGGCGGCGAGACAGAGGGCGATGAGCACTCTCACCGGTGTGACTGTCGGTGGTTTCGCGTCTGTTTCCTCGGGCATGTGGCGACTCCGTCCCCTCGCTGATCACCTGTTGTAATGCGCAGGCAATCTAGGGGAGTGTTCCGGCCGCCGTCACCCCCTGCCCGGCAAAAGTGTGACGGAGCCGCTGGAGGGATTCTGCCCGGGGGACCGGCTCCTGATGCTCTGTCCGGGGCCGGACAGTTGTCCGGTCAGGAGCCGGTCCGCGGTCTCATTCGGTCGGCCGCTTCAGACGCGCCACGAACTTGTAACGGTCGCCGCGGTACACCGACCGCACCCATTCGACCGGTTCGCCGCGTCCGTCCAGGGAGTGACGGGACAGCATGAGCATCGGCAGGCCCACGTCCGTACCGAGCAGGCCGGCTTCGCGTGGGGTGGCGAGCGAGGTCTCGATCGTCTCCTCGGCCTCGGCGAGCCGTACGTCGTACACCTCGGCCAGCGCCGTGTAGAGCGAGGCGTACTTCACCAGCGAACGACGCAACGCGGGAAAGCGTTTGGCCGAAAGGTGCGTGGTCTCGATGGCCATCGGTTCACCGCTGGCCAGGCGGAGTCGCTCGATCCGCAGCACCCGGCCGCCGGTGGTGATGTCCAGCAGCCCCGCGAGGGTGTCGTCGGCCGTGACATATCCGATGTCCAGGAGCTGCGATGTCGGTTCCAGACCCTGGGCGCGCATGTCCTCGGTGTACGAGGTGAGCTGCAGGGCCTGCGAGACCTTCGGTTTGGCCACGAACGTGCCCTTGCCCTGGATGCGCTCCAGCCGGCCTTCGACGACCAGCTCCTGGAGCGCCTGGCGCACGGTGGTGCGCGAGGTGTCGAACTCGGCGGCCAGGGTCCGCTCCGGTGGCACCGGGGTGCCGGGCGGCATGGTGTCCGTCATGTCGAGGAGGTGGCGCTTCAGCCGGTAGTACTTCGGGACCCGCGCGGTGCGCGTGCCCACGCCCGCGCCCGTCTCGTTCTCGGTACTGCCCCCGTCGGCACTCATGGCCCGCCTTCCCGACTGCTGCGTTGCTGCCGTCACCTGCTCCTCCGTCTGTCGCGGCTCACATGGTGGCACGGTCCGGTCACGGCTCGTCGCCCTCCCTCAGGTGTCGGTCCTATAACGGACGCGAGTGCGCTTCTTATACACCCTTGACACCCCTAAAGGTCTAGGCCAAGCTCCGAGTACTGGTCTAAACCATTAAAGACCAGGTCCCAGCCCCACGGGCAGTACCCGTCGTACGCAATTGTGCGACGGACGGCGATCTCGGGTGGTGGGGGGAATTCTCTTGCATCCCTGAGGAGGGTGTCGTGAAGCGCGGACTCATCGCGGCCATTGGTGTCGTGGCTCTCTTGGCCGGTGCCACTGCCTGTGGCTCGGACGACAAGACCGACAGCAGCAAGAAGACCGGGCCCGACAGCTACAAGGGCCAGACGCTGACCGTCTGGGCCATGGACGGCTCCACGCCTCCCGGCTGGACCAAGGACCTCACCGCCGCCTTCAAGAAGAAGACCGGCGCCACGCTGAAGTTCCAGACCCAGAAGTGGGACGGCATTCAGCAGAAGATCACGACGGCTCTCTCCGAGTCGACCCCGCCGGACGTCATCGAGGTCGGCAACACCCAGACCCCGGCCTACGCGGCCACCGGTGGCCTCGCCGACCTGAGCGACCTCAAGCAGGAGATCGGCGGCGACTGGGTCGACGCGCTCAACACGTCCTCCGTCTTCGACGGCAAGCAGTACGCCGCCCCGTGGTACTTCGCCAACCGCGTCGTCATCTACAACAAGAAGGTCTGGGCCGACGCCGGCATCACGGACACCCCGAAGACGCGCGACGAGTTCTTCAAGGACCTCGACGCCATCAAGAAGAAGGGCAAGGCCGAGCCGATCTACATGCCCGGCCAGAACTGGTACTTCTTCGACGGCCTGACCATCGGCCAGGGCGCGGACCTCGTGAAGAAGGAAGGCGACACGTACGTCTCCAACCTCTCCGACCCCAAGGTCACCGCGGCCATGGAGCTCTACAAGAAGTACCAGTCCTACTCCAAGGCCCCCAAGGACAAGGACGAGGCCACCCCGCAGCAGGCCGAGGTGTTCGCCAAGGGCAAGGTCGGTGCCTTCATCGGCATGGGCTGGGAGGCCGGCACGGCCATCGCGGCCAACAAGACGATCGAGGGCGACATCGGCTACTTCACCATCCCGGGTGAGACCGCCGACAAGCCCGAGGGCGTCTTCCTCGGTGGCTCCAACTTCGCGGTCGCCGCGGGCAGCAAGAAGCAGGACCTCGCCAAGGAGTTCCTGAAGCTCGCCCTGTCCGACCAGTTCGAGGGCCAGCTGGCCAAGGAGAACGGCGTCATCCCGAACAAGGAGTCGCTCAACTCCAACCTGACCGGCAACGGCGCCGCCGAGGCCGCGGCCCCGGCCGCCGCCGGTGGTGGCACCACCCCGCTCATCCCCGAGTGGGCCGCTGTCGAGAACGCACCCAACCCGATCAAGAGCTACATGACCGCGGTGCTGAACGGTAAGTCCCCGGCCGACGCCGCCAAGGCGGTCGAGGCGGAGATCAACAAGCGTCTCTCGCAGAAGAGCTGACCGCACGCGGCGGGGGGCGGCATCTGCCGCCCCCCGGCGCTCGCGCGTGACTCGACCGTACGGCCCCAGAAGAGATGGCGAGCATGTCAGTGCAGACCGAAACAGTGGACTCGGTCCCGGCAGCCGGCGTCCGCAAGGATGACGCCCCTCCGGGCGGCCCTGCCGCATCGAGCATGGAGCGGGCCGGCGGATTCGCCCCCTACCTCCTCCTCCTGCCCGCACTGCTCGCCACAGCGGTGCTTCTGGGCTACCCACTGGTCAAGAACGGCATGCTGTCGTTCCAGAACCTCAACCCGCGCCAGCTGATCCTCCACCTGACCGAGTGGAACGGCGTCGACAACTACAAGGAAGTCCTCGGCAGCTCGGACTTCTGGAAGGTCGTCGAGCGGTCGGTCCTCTTCACCGCCGCCAACGTCGTCCTGATCATGCTGCTCGGGATGCTGGTCGGCCTGCTGCTCGCGCGGCTGGGCAAGAAGATGCGACTGCTGCTCATGCTGGGCCTGGTGCTCGCCTGGGCCATGCCGATGATCGCGGCGACCACGGTCTACCAGTGGCTGTTCGCCCAGCGGTTCGGTGTCGTCAACTACGTCCTCGACAGCCTCGGCTGGCACTCGATGGCCGACTTCAACTGGACGAGCAGTCAGTTCTCCACCTTCTCGCTGGTCACCCTGGTGATCGTCTGGCAGTCCATCCCGTTCGTGGCGATCAACCTGTACGCCGCGTCGACGACGATCCCCAAGGAGCTGTACGAGGCCGCCTCGCTCGACGGCGCCGGAACCTGGAAGAGCTTCACCTCGGTGACGCTCCCGTTCCTCAAGCCGTTCCTGCTGGCCACGACGTTCCTCGAGGTCATCTGGGTCTTCAAGTCCTTCGCCCAGCTCTTCGCGATCAGCGGCGGCGGCCCGGACCGGCTCACCGAGACCCTGCCCGTCTACGCGTTCGTCGAAGGCGTCGGCAACCAGCACTTCGGCATGGGTGCGGCCATCTCGTTCCTGACGATCATCGTCCTGCTGGCGATGACCGGTTACTACCTGCGCACCGTACTCAAGCAAGAGGAGGACGAGCTGTGAGGCGCTCACTGTTCGGCCGGATCTGGCCCAACCTGACGGCTGTCGTCCTCTTCATAGGCTTCGCCTTCCCCGTCTACTGGATGTTCAGCACGGCGTTCAAGCCGACCGGCGACATCATCACCGACACCCCGGTGTGGTTCCCCACCGACATCACCCTCGGGCACTTCAGGAAGGCCATCGCGGCCGACCACTTCTGGACCCTGGTCGGCAACTCGTTCACGGTGACGATCCTCTCCGTGGCCGCCTCGCTGGTGATCGCGCTGCTGGCGTCCTTCGCGATGGCGCGCATGCGCTTCAAGGGACGCCGCGGCATCCTGCTGACATTCATGATCGCGCAGATGGCGCCGTGGGAAGTCATGGTCATCGCGATCTACATGCTGGTCCGCGACGCGGACATGCTGAACAGCCTGGTCCCGCTGACGGTCTTCTACATGATGATGGTCCTGCCCTTCACCGTCCTGACGCTGCGCGGCTATGTCGCCGCGGTGCCCAAGGAGCTGGAGGAGTCCGCCATGGTCGACGGCTGCACCCGCCCGCAGGCGTTCAGGAAGGTGATCCTGCCGCTGCTCGGCCCCGGCCTGATGGCGACCTCGCTCTTCGGATTCATCACCGCCTGGAACGAGTTCCCGCTTGTCCTCATCCTCAACAAGGACATCGAGTCCCAGACCCTGCCGCTCTGGCTCTCGCAGTTCCAGACCGCGTTCGGTGACGACTGGGGGGCGACCATGGCTGCCTCCTCGCTCTTCGCGATCCCGATCCTGATCCTCTTCGTCTACTTGCAGCGCAAGGCCGTCAGCGGTCTTACCGACGGCGCCGTGAAGGGATAACGCCGCGTCATGACCACACTCACCTCCACCACGGACACCGTCACGCGCGACGCCCTCGCAGTCCTGCAGCCGGGGTTCGCCGGCACCACCGCGCCGGACTGGCTGCTGCGCCGAGTCGGCGAGGGACTCTCCTCCGTCGGCCTGTTCGGCCGCAACATCGAGACGCCGGAGCAGCTCTCCGCGCTCACCGCCCAACTCCGGGCCGAGCGGGACGACGTACTCGTCGCGATCGACGAGGAGGGCGGTGACGTCACCCGGCTCGAGGTGCGTCACGGCTCGTCCTTCCCCGGAAACCTCGCACTCGGCGCCGTCGACGACCTGGGACTGACCCGCGCGGTCGCCCAGGAGCTCGGCCGCCGGCTCGCCGCGTGCGGCGTCAACCTCAACTGGGCGCCGTCCGCCGACGTCAACTCGAACCCGGGCAACCCGGTCATCGGCGTACGGTCCTTCGGAGCCGACCCGCACCTGGTCGCCCGGCACACCGCCGCGTACGTCGAGGGACTCCAGGCCGCCGGGGTCGCCGCCTGCACCAAGCACTTCCCGGGGCACGGCGACACCGCGGTCGACTCGCACCACGCGCTGCCCCGCATCGACGTGGACCTCGACACCCTGCACGCCCGTGAGCTGGTGCCTTTCCGGGCGGCGATCGCAGCGGGTTCCAAATCGGTGATGAGCGCGCATATTCTGCTTCCCGCGCTCGACCCCGACCGCCCGGCGACGCTGAGCCCGCAGATCCTCACCGGTCTGCTGCGCGAGGAACTGGGTTACGACGGGCTGATCGTCACCGACGGCATGGAGATGCAGGCCATCTCCTCGACGTACGGGATCGAGCGCGGTTCCGTCCTCGCGATCGTCGCGGGCGCCGACGCGATCTGTGTCGGCGGCGGGCTGGACGACGAGGACACCGTGCTGCGGCTGCGCGACGCGCTGGTCGCGGCGGTACGGACCGGCGAACTGCCCGAGGAGCGGCTGGCCGACGCGGCGGCACGGGTACGTGCCCTCGCGTCCTGGACGCAGCGGGCGCGGGGGGCCGTCCCGGAGCCGGGTGCGGCGGCGCAGGAAGGGACCGCGCCCGGCACCGGTATCGCTTCCGACGTCGGCCTGGTGGCCGCCCGTCGTGCGGTGCGGGTGACCGGCACGGCCGAACCGCTGACCGAGCCGGCGTACGTCGCCGCGTTCACCCCGGTCGCGAACATCGCGGTCGGCGACGAGACCCCGTGGGGCATCGCGGCCGAACTGGCCCGCATCCTGCCGGGCACCGGCACCGACACCTGCAACAGCGAGACCGAGGCGCCCGTGACAGCGGTCCTGGACGCCGCGAGGGACCGCCGCATCGTCGCGGTCGTCCGCGACGCCCACCGCCACCCGTGGATGACGGACGCCGTGGACGCCCTGATCGCCGAGCGCCCCGACACGGTGGTCGTCGAAATGGGCGTTCCCCAGGAGTCCCCGAGAGGCGCCCTGTACGTAGCCACCCACGGCGCAGCCCGAGTCTGCGGCCAGGCAGCCGCAGAGGCCATCACGGGATCATCCGGCCCGTCCGGAGCCTGACGCGGGAACGGTCCGCACGCCGTCGTGGGTTCGGATCCTGGTCCGGCGTTCGAGGACGACGCGCAAGCCGGTCGTGCATCCGGCACACTCCGGCACACGAAAAGGGCCGGGACACCCCACACGGTGCCCCGGCCCTTTCGAGCTCCTGTTAGATCCCCTGCCACCGCGGCTTCGCCGCATACGTGGCCCGGAAGTAGTCCGCCAGCTTCAGCTTCGACGCCGCGGCCTCGTCCACGACCACCGTCGCGTGCGGATGCAGCTGCAGGGCCGACGCCGGTACGAACGACGCCACCGGCCCCTCCACCGTCAGCGCCACCGCCTCGGCCTTGCCCTCGCCCGTCGCCAGCAGGATCGGGTGGCGGGACTCCAGGATCGTGCCGATGCCCTGCGTGATGACGTGGTGCGGCACCTGGCTGATGTCGTTGTCGAAGAAGCGCGCGTTGTCGACCCGGGTCTGCTTGGTCAGCGTCTTGATCCGGGTACGGGAGGCCAGCGAGGAGCACGGCTCGTTGAAGCCGATGTGCCCGTCCGTGCCGATCCCGAGCAGCTGAAGGTCCACCCCGCCCGCCGCGGCGAGCGCCTTGTCGTAGGCCTCGCAGGCGGCCTGGACGTCCTCGGCGGAGCCGTCCGGACCCATGAAGGACTCCTCGGACAGTCCGAGCGGCTCGACGACCTCGCGCAGCACCACCGAACGGTACGACTCGGGGTGGCCGGCCGGCAGTCCGACGTACTCGTCGAGCTGACAGATGCGCGCACGCGAGGCGTCCACCTCGCCGGAGCGCACCTTGGCCGCCAGCGCCTGGTAGATGGGCAGCGGGGTCGAGCCGGTGGCAACGCCGAGAAGGGCGTCGGGCTTGCGGCTCAGCAGGGCGCCGATGGCTCCCGCGATGAGTTCGCCACCTGCCTTGGCGTCCGGGACGATGACAACTTCCACGCGGGGCCTGCCGATCTGAAGAGTCTCGATACGTGGTATAGACCAATCTAAGGCCAATCTAGCAGAGCGTGGCAACCCGCAGGCGACCTCCGGGTTCCCTTCGCGCGCTGTCCGGCCGCCGCCCTCCAGCCGGTCCTGGGCCGGCTGCGCGGCCGCGGCGCGGACCTCTTCGTCGTCGGCCCCAAGGCCCAGGTGGAGGCGGCGTCCGCGGGATTCGTGCTGCCGACGGCCGGGGTCGCCGAGGAGGTCCAGCCGATCCTGGAGATCCTGCCGCCGCAGAGGCCGGCGTACGAGGTGACGATCGCCCGCGGCCAGGACCCGGACGTGCCCCGCGCCCTGGCCAAGGTCACCGAGAGTCGCTGACCGTGCCGGTCTCCGGCGGGAGGCCCGCGGAAACACCCGCGGGCTGCGGTGCCGGACGGGACCCTCAGCCCGTCCGGCACCGCAGCCCGGAGTAAGACCGACCGACGGTGTGCGGTGCCCCCGGCCGGGGGAGGCGCCGGCGCAGTCAGGGCAGAGAGCGCGGTGCCTCGATCCACTCTCCTGTGCGGGAAGAGCGGAAGTTCTGTCTTGAGCATTGTGGACTAGACCATTCTTGTCTGTCCATCCATCGGAGCGCGCCAATTTCCGGCCCCTCTCCCCTTGCACGTACGGGCAGGTCGTTCGGTTCGGAACCATCGCGTATCCACAGGTACGCTCGCACACGTGCCCTCCATGAACGACCTCGTCCGCCAGCACACAGCCCTCGGCGACACCGACCTCGAGTGGCTGCATCTGCTGGTCTCGGAGTGGCAGCTGCTCTCCGACCTGTCCTTCGCCGACCTCGTCCTGTGGGTGCCCACCCGCGACGGGACCCGCTATGTGTCCGTCGCCCAGATGCGACCCAACACGGGACCCACCTCGTACCAGGACGACATGGTCGGCCATCTGGTGCCGCGCGGCCGCCGCCCGCTTCTGGACGCGGCGCTCGACGAGGGCCGGATCGTGCGCGAGGGCGACCCGGAGTGGCGCGAGGAGGTGCCGGTACGGGTCGAGTCGATCCCCGTACGCCGTGAGGGCCGGGTTCTGGGCGTCATCGCCCGCAACACGAACCTCCTGACCGTCCGTACCCCGTCCCGGCTGGAGCTCACCTATCTGCAGTCGGCCTCCGACCTGGCCCAGATGATCGCCGCGGGGGCCTTCCCGTTCCAGGGCCAGCAGGTCGACATGGATGCCTCGCCGCGCGTCGGTGACGGTCTGATCAGGCTCGATGCCGACGGTGTCGTCCAGTACGCCAGCCCCAACGGCCTCTCCGCGTACCATCGCCTCGGTCTCGCCTCCGACCTTGTCGGACACCACCTCGGCCGGACCACCGCCGAACTCGCCCCCTCCCGCGGTCCGGTGGACGAGGCCCTGGTCAAACTTGCGAGCGGTTACGCGCCCCGCGAGTTCGAGGTCGAATGCGCGGGCGGCGTGATCCAGCTCCGGGCGATCCCGCTCAAGCCCAAGGGAGTCCGGATCGGATCCCTGGTCCTCCTCCGTGACGTCACCGAACTGCGTCGCCGCGAGCGCGAGTTGATCACGAAGGACGCCACCATCCGGGAGATCCACCACCGGGTGAAGAACAACCTCCAGACGGTGGCTGCCCTGTTGCGTCTGCAGGCCCGCCGGATGGAGTCCGCGCAGGGCCGTGAAGCCCTCAACGAGGCGGTACGGCGCGTCGGTTCGATCGCGATCGTCCATGAGACGCTGTCCCAGAATCTGGACGAGCGGGTCGAGTTCGACGAGATCGCCGACCGGGTCATCGCGATGGTCGCCGAGATCTCCCCGGGCCGGGTCACCTGCCGGCGTACGGGGCGCTTCGGCATCCTCGATGCGGAAGTGGCCACTCCGCTCGCCATGGTGCTCACCGAGGTGCTGCAGAACGCCCTGGAACACGCGTTCACCGTCGGCCAGACCGGCACGGTCGAGGTCTCGGCGGTGCGCGGTGGCTCGTCGGCCGAGGCGCGATTGCTGATCACCGTCCAGGACGACGGGTGCGGGCTGCCCGAGGGGTTCGACCCGCGGCGAACCGGCAACCTGGGGCTGCAGATCGTACGGACGCTGGTGGAGGGCGAGTTGAGCGGATCGTTCGACATGGTCCCGGCCCCCGAGCGCGGCACCCAGGTGGTCCTCGACATTCCGGTCCGCGCGGAGAAGTGACCGGCCGCCGCCGGGGCGCACCCGACGGACGGCACGAACGGGAATGCGCAAAGCAGTGGGCCCGGACCGTTGATCACGGTCCGGGCCCACTGCTTCATGCGTGCGCTTTTGGGGTGCTGCGCGCTGCGACTCGGGAGGCGGGTTCGTGCGTACGCTCTGTACGCGCCGCCTGACTGAGGCTCGTAGCGGTGGCGTCGAATCAGGCGCTGGCGTTACGCGCCCGGTTGCGAGCGGCACGGCGCTTCATTGCGCGGCGCTCGTCCTCGCTGAGGCCACCCCAGACGCCGGAGTCCTGGCCGGACTCGAGCGCCCACTGCAGGCACTGCTCCATGACGGGGCAGCGACGGCAGACGGCCTTGGCTTCCTCGATCTGCAGCAGCGCAGGACCGGTGTTGCCGATGGGGAAGAACAGCTCGGGGTCTTCCTCACGACAAACGGCGTTGTGACGCCAGTCCATGGCTGCTACCTCTCCTTGGTATTACATACACGTTGCTTGTGAATGTGAACGCTTTCACGAATCCCCCCACAGGTGATGGGCCGACGCCCAGATGAACTGGTTGTGGTCCTGTGCAAGTGAGGAGGGGTTCTGGCTTTCAGTGGAGGCCGTTGTTGCGGGCCGTCCCGATCGCCATGTAGAGATTCGCAAACCTCGGCGGCGGATACAACCCCTTCTGGAAACTTTTTTTTGATTCCTCGGTGTCGGCTAGGTCACAGCCGTACTTCCATGGGGTGGAAGCCAGTCCAAACGTTCGAGTTAAAGGACTTTAGGTCCTTCCACTCACACAATCACACGCAGTGCACGGCGTACGCCTGTGAACGTCACACTCGTACGCAGGCCCAGGTGGTCGCCGTCCATCTGGAAGGGCAGTGGGGCCTTTGAATGCAAGGTGAAGTCCGTGAGGTCATGGAGTGAAACCGCGTGCTTGCCGTGCGGGCCCTTCTCGGGGGTCGAGGTGAGCAGCTGGGTGCCGTACCGGGCGACCGCCGGAGTGGAGAGGCGCTTCAGCCCGAGGACGTCCAGGGCGGTGTCGAACGACGCCTTCGGGGACGCGTACATCGGGCGGTTCCCCAGGTAGGTCCAGGGGGCGGTGTTCGAAATTATGGTGAGGGCGAGATCGGTGACCGGGTCCTGGCCGGGGACGTCCAGCGTGATCACCCCGTGCCGCCGGTGCGGCTCCTCCAGGAACTGCCGGACCACCTGGCGCACGTACAGCGCATGCGTGGACCGCTTCCCGCGTTCGCGCTGCTGTTCGACGCGGCCGACCACGCCCGCGTCGAATCCGAGACCGGCACAGAACGTGAACCAGCGTTCGGGGACTGACTCGTCCTCGGTGCCCGGCGTGCCGGCCGCAAGTCCCAGGCCGACCGTGCGTTCGGTCCGGTTGGCGAGCGCGTCCAGGATGGCGCCGGTCGCCTCCACCGGGTCGTTCGGCAGGCCGAGGGCACGCGCGAAGACATTGGTGGAGCCACCGGGGACCACGGCCAGGCTCGGCAGGCTGTCTATATCGGGACCGCGGTGCAGCAGACCGTTCACGACCTCGTTGACCGTGCCGTCGCCGCCGAGGGCGACGACAAGATCGATGTCGTCCGAGTCCGCGGCCCGCCGTCCCAGGTCCCGGGCATGCCCCCGGTACTCCGTGGTCACCGCCTCCAGCTTCATCTCGCTGGCGAGCGCGTGAATGAGCACGTCACGGGTACGCGCACTGGTGGTGGTAGCAGCTGGATTGACCACGAGGAGTGCGCGCATGGCCGCCAGACTACCTACCGTGCGGTACTGGTCTGAAGTCCCGCCCCCTGCCCCTCACGTTCGGTGACGGCCCGGCTGCGAGCGGCTCGGGCGCGGCACCCCGGTCCGGACCCCGGCTTCGCTTTCACCGGGCCGGGATGTCAACCTGCAAGAGTGAGTACTCAGCAGAACACGCCGTCCTCGTCGCCCATGACCGAGCCGCCGAAGCCGGCCAGGATCACTCTCGTGGCCGGGCTCAATGTCCTCGAAGGGGCGGCGCTCGCCCTCGGCGGGATCTACATGCTGGTCATGGGGCTGCTCGGCCGGCCCGAGAGCCCGCAGCAGGCGGAGATGGGCGGGCTCACTCTGATCGCCCTGGGCCTGATCCCGCTGATCGCGTCCCGCGGGCTGATGCGGCGGCGCAGCTGGAGCCGCGGCCCGGCGCTCATCACACAGATCATCGCGCTGCCGGTGGCCTGGACGCTGCTGCGGTCGCACGGCGCGCTGATCCCGGCCGGGATCGTCCTCGCCGCGGTTTCGCTGACGGCGCTTTTCCAGCTGGCCAGGCCGACGACCCGGGAAGCGCTCGGTATCCGGGGACCGGGCGCGACGCCGGAGGCGTGACCTCGCGGCGCGGCACTGGGCACGGAAGCGCACCGTACGGCCGCTGAGCCACAGTGCCCGCAGCCCGTCCGGCTACTCCTCGACGAGCAGCCGCTCGCGCAGCTGCGCCAGCGTGCGCGCCAGCAGACGCGAGACATGCATCTGCGAGATGCCGACCTCCTGCGCGATCTGCGACTGGGTCATGTTGCCGAAGAACCGGAGCAGCAGGATGCGCTTCTCCCGGGGCGGCAGGTCCTCCAGCAGTGGCTTCAGTGACTCCCGGTACTCGACGCCCTCCAGCGCCTCGTCCTCCGAGCCCAGCGTGTCCGCCACCGCCGGGGACTCGTCGTCCGTGTCCGGCACGTCGAGCGACAGAGTGCTGTACGCATTGGCCGATTCCAGGCCCTCCAGGACCTCTTCCTCGGAGATGCCCAGCCGCTCCGCCAGCTCGTGCACCGTGGGCGACCGGCCGTGCTGCTGGGAGAGCTCGGCGGTGGCCGTGGTGAGCGAGAGGCGCAGCTCCTGCAGCCGGCGCGGCACCCGGACCGCCCAGCCCTTGTCGCGGAAGTGGCGCTTGATCTCGCCGACGACGGTCGGCGTGGCGTACGTCGAGAACTCGACGCCCCGGTCCGGGTCGAACCGGTCCACCGACTTGATCAGGCCGATGGTGGCGACCTGGGTCAGATCGTCGAGCGGCTCGCCGCGGTTGCGGAACCGGCGGGCCAGATGCTCCACGAGCGGCAGATGCATCCGCACCAGCCGGTTGCGCAGCTCGGCCTTCTCCGGCGAGCCGTCGGGGAGTTCCCGCAGCTCGTAGAAGAGCGCCCGCGCCCCGCTGCGGTCATGTGGATCGTGGTGCCCGTGCTCGCTCATCTGGCCTGCCCGCTCCGCCTGCGACTGCTCCGCCTGCGACTGCTCCACCGCGACCGTACGGACCACCGGCCCGTCCGCCCCGTCCACCGGATGGGGCAGGGCCTGCTGCTCCGGGATGCCTGCTGCTCGCACCACCCCTGGTCGGATCGTCTCGTCCCGCACCGGACCGTCCCCGTTCCCGTTGCTCACGCCGGCCCGGGTCCCGCGCCGCGCTGTTTGTACAGGCTGATGCTGACCGTACGGTCGTCGGCGACCGTGGAGTCGACCTTGCCGGCCAGCGCGGAGAGCACCGTCCAGGCGAAGGTGTCGCGCTCCGGGGCCCGGCCGTCCGTCGTCGGGGCGGCCACCGTCACCTCAAGGGAATCGTCGACGAGCCGGAACACGCAGCTGAGGACGGAGCCCGGCACGGCCTGCTGAAGCAGGATCGCGCAGGCCTCGTCGACCGCGATGCGAAGATCCTCGATCTCGTCGAGAGTGAAGTCCAAGCGCGCTGCGAGACCGGCAGTGGCCGTACGCAGCACCGACAGGTAGGCACCCGCAGCGGGCAGTCGGACTTCCACGAAGTCCTGATTCCCGGGCTCGCCTGCGATCTGGGACACCCTCACCTCCAAGGTGGCACAAACTCATTCGAGGTTCCGGGAGGGTGCCCCGGAGCCATGCGGTACGTCTTCGGTTCTTGGTCCGGCGACGCTATCGCGATCCATGATGCCGTGTCGCCGGGACCCCATCCCGTAACTGTCACTCATGGTAAACCCATGAGCACACACAGTGGCTAGGGGTCTGCGGCGGTCAATTACGAAGAACCGGCGCCGGTTTGACGTACCCAGGCGTCAGACGATCGAACCGTCCTCGAAGCACCAGCGCCAGCTCTCTCCCGCCTCGAAGCTCCGCATGACCGGATGGCCGGTCTCCTTGAAGTGTCCCGTCGCGTGCTGCAGGGGCGACGAGTCGCAGCAGCCGACATGGCCGCAGACCAGGCAGAGCCGCAGTTGCACGGGGTGGGTGCCTGCGGCAAGACACTCGGGACATGTGGCATCGAGCGGGACTGGCTCGGGGCTCGGCAGTTCGAGAACGTGCAGGCACTCACTCATGATTGTCAGGTTACGACGGATGCGAGGACTGTGAGATGGACGCATTGCCGCTGGTGGCACTGGTCGCGGCCAGTGCCGCGATCGCGGGCGCGGCGAGGCGCACCCCGGTACCGGCCCCGCTGCTGCTGGTGACCGCGGGGCTGCTCGCCTCCTACCTGCCCGGGGTGCCGACGTACACCCTGGACGCGCACATCGTGCTGCCGCTGCTGCTGCCGCCGCTGCTCTACACGGCTGCGGTCGACAGCTCGTATCTCGATCTGCGGGCCAATATCAGGCCGATCGCCCTGCTCTCCGTCGGCTACGTCCTCTTCGCGACCTTCGCGGTCGGCTGGCTGGCGTACTGGCTCGTGCCCGACCTGCCGCTGACCGCCGCACTGGTGCTGGGCGCCGTCATCGCGCCGCCGGACGCCGTCACGGCCGCCGCCATCGCCCGTCGGGTCGGGCTGCCCGCCCGGGTCACGACGATCCTGCAGGGCGAGTCCCTGGTGAACGACGCGACCGCGATCACCGCCTTCAAGGTGGTGCTGGCCGCAGCCGTCGGCGAGGGCATGAGCTGGGGAGCCGGGATCGGCGAGTTCTTCCTGGCGGCGGTCGGCGGTGTCGGGGTCGGCCTGGCGCTGATGGTGCCGCTGCACTGGCTCCGTACCCACCTCAGGGAACCCCTGCTGCAGAACACCCTGTCGCTGCTGATCCCCTTCGTGGCGTACGCGGCGGCGGAACGGGTCCATGCCTCCGGAGTGCTCGCCGTGGTGGTCGTCGCGCTCTTCCTGGGGCACCGCTCCTGGCAGGTCGACTTCGCGACCCGGCTCCAGGAGGCGGCCGTGTGGAAGATGGTCGCCTTCATCCTGGAGTCGGCGGTTTTCGCGCTGATCGGACTGCAGCTGCCCTTCGTGCTGAAGGGGCTCGGTACGTACGCCGTCGCGGAGGCGCTCTGGTACGCGGTTGCCGTGTTCCTCGCCGTCGTGGTGGTCCGCTTCGTCTGGGTGTACCCGGCCACGTATCTGCCGCGGTGGCTGTCGAAGCGGATCAGGGAGCGCGAGCCCGGGACCAACTGGACCTCGCCCCTGATCGTCGGCTGGGCCGGGATGCGCGGCGTCGTCTCGCTCGCCATCGCCTTCTCCATTCCGGTGGTGACGACCGCAGGGGCCCCCTTCCCGGCCCGCAACCTGGTGCTGTTCCTGACCTTCACGACCGTCATCGGCACGCTGGTCATCCAGGGGCTCACCCTGCCGCTCCTGGTGCGCGTCCTGAAGCTCCCCGGGCGCGACGCGCAGGCCGAGACCCTCGCCGAGGCGCAGGCCCAGAGCGAGGCGTCCGCGGCCGCCGAGGCGCGCCTGGAAGAGCTCCTCCAGGACCCGCGCAACTGCCTGCCCGGACCACTCACCGACCGGCTCCGCACCGTCCTGGAGCGCCGCCGCAACGCCGTGTGGGAGAGGCTCGGCGCCTCCAATCCGCTGACCGGGGAGTCGGCGGACGACACCTACCGGAGGCTGGCCGGCGAAATGATCGAGGCCGAGCGCACCGTCTTCGTCCGGCTGCGGGACGAGCGTCGGATCGACGACGAGATGCTGCGCAACCTGCTGCGGCGGCTGGACCTGGAGGAAGCGGCGGCCTACCGGGAGGAGTCCGACGCCCCCCAGGGCTGACCCGTGACGACAGCGGCGACCGTGGTGCCCGGAGCGAACGCGCCCTCCTGGGCGAGGGTTGTCAGTCCATAGAGCAATTTGGCGACATAGAGCCGCTCGACGGGCAGCCCGTGCCGGTCCTCGAAGTCGTCGGCGAAGGCGTGCAGCTCCGGTGTCGTCCGGGCGTAGCCGCCGAAGGCGAAGCGCTCGTCCAGCGACCACGCCCCGGCCTGGCCGCCGAACGCCTCCCGCTGCAGCTCCCGTACCGCGTCCCCCAGGAAGCCGCCGCGCAGCACCGGGATGCCGAGTGCCCGCTGACCGGTTGCGAGGCCCGCGGCGAGACCGGCGAGGGTGCCACCGGTGCCGCACGCCACCGCGACCACATCGGCCCAGCCGTGCAGCTCCCGCCCCAGCGCTGTGCAGCCCTGTGCGGCCAGGGCGTTGCTGCCGCCCTCCGGGACGACGACGCACTCCCCGCAGTCGCTCAGCAGCCCCGCCAGGACCACTGGATCGGTCTTCGCGCGATACGTCGCACGGTCCACGAAGCGCAGACGCATGCCGTCCGCCGCGCACTGCGCCAGCGACGGGTTGAGCGGGCGGCCGGCCAGCTCGTCGCCGCGCACGACGCCGACGGTCGGGAAGCCGAGCAGCCGGCCTGCGGCGGCGGTGGCACGCAGATGGTTGGAGTACGCACCGCCGAAGGTCAGCACGGTGCGCCCGGCGGCGGCCGCCAGGTTGGGGGAGAGTTTGCGCCACTTGTTGCCCGGCAGATCGGGGTGGATCAGATCGTCGCGCTTGAGCAGCAGCCGCACGCCGTGCCGGGCGAAGCGCTCGTCCTCGGCCGGTTGCAGGGGTGACGGGAGTACCGGCCGCAGCCGGGAGAGGGCGGGCGGGTCGGAGGGCATGCGCCCATTGTCGCCCGGCACCCCGGTGACCTCACGGCCTCCCCTGCGATGGGGAGGCCGTAAACGGGGGCGTGCGGCTACTTCAGCCCGTCGTCGCCGCACCCGGCGTGGTTGGTGCGGCCGTGGCCGACCGGATGGATCCGGCCGTCCTTGGCGATCACGCCGCGGCAGAGCGGTCCGGGAAGCTCCGGATAGCCGTCAGGGCGGATGCGGACGCTGACCTCGGCGCCCCTGGGAACCCGTCAACGGCGTGATGGATCATCACGCCGTTGACGGGTTCCCAGGGGCCCTTGTGGTTGCGGCTGTGCGTACGCCAGTCGCCGACCCGGACGACGGTGAGCCCTTCGTTCATCAGGGCTTCGAGGAAGGTGCTCGCGGACATGGGTGCGGACATGGCCGACTCCTTGTGCGCGGGGGGAGCGAATCCTTGCAGCGCGTGTACCGGAGCGCCGGGGCCCGGGCCATTCCCGGGCCCTCTGCTCAGGCGGTGTGCGAGCCGATCCGGTCAATTCCGCGAGCACCCAAGGCGGTTCAGTCCTGGGCGAGCCACAGGTCGGGGCCGAACACCTCGTAGTGGATGTCGGCCGCCGGGACACCCTTGGCCAGCAGCTGGGTGCGCACGGCCCGCATGAAGGGCAGCGGACCGCAGAGGTATGCGTGCGTGCCGGGCAGGACCGGGATGCTGCCCAGGTCGACCAGGCCGGTGCGGTCGGCCGGGTGGCCGGGCTCCGGGTTCTCGTACCAGAAGTGTGCCGCGCCGTCCGGGAGCTTGGCGGTGAGCTGCGCATGGTCGGTGCGCAGGGCGTGGTCGGCCGGGGAGCGGTCGCCGTGCACGACGGTGACCGGGGCCCGGTGGCCGGTCGCCGCGAGGTGCTCCAGCATCGACAGCATCGGGGTGCAGCCGATGCCCGCGGAGGCGAGCAGCAGCGGGGCGTCGACGGCGTCGATGACCAGATCGCCGTACGGGGCGGAGACGCGCAGCCGGTCACCGGCCCGGGTGGTGGCGTGCAGGTGCGCCGAGACCTCGCCGTCGGGCGAACCGTCGCCGTGCACCCGCTTGACGGTGATCGAGTGCAGCTGGGAACCGGGACCGCAGGTAAGGCTGTACTGCCGGATCTGCCGGGCTCCGTCGGACAGTTCCACCTGCACGGAGACGTACTGGCCGGGCCGGAAGGCGGGGGCGGGCGCGTCGTCGGCCGGGCGAAGCTGGAAGGTGGCGACGTCGTCGTTCTCCTCGATCCTCGCGACCACCTCCCATTCACGCCAGACGTCACCGGCGGCGAGGCCCCGCTGGGCGTAGAGCCGGTCCTCGATGGCGATCAGGGCGTTGGCCATCAGCCAGTAGACCTCGTCCCAGGCGGCCGCGACCTCCGGCGTGACCGCGTCACCGAGCACCTCGGCGATGGCGGCGAAGAGATGGGTGTGCACCACCTCGTACTGTGCGGCGGTCACGCCGAGCGAGGCGTGCTTGTGGGCGATGCGGCTGAGCATCACGTCGGGACGGGTGTCCGGGTGCTCGACCAGCTGGGTCGCGAACGCGGCGATGGACCCGGCGAGGGCCTGGCGCTGAGCGCCGGAAGCCTGGTGGCCGCGGTTGAAGAGGTCGCGCAGCAGCTCGGGGTGGGCGTCGAAGAGTTTCCGGTAGAAGAGATCGGCGATGTCCCCGATGGCTGCGCCGACGGCGGGGAGGGTGGCACGGACGGTGGCGGTCGACGACTCGGAGAGCATCGGGCGGACTCCTCAGGTTAAATTGGTATTTTGGATACTTATTTTTGGCAGGGGTGAGGCCCGGCTGTGCCGGGCGGGGGATTCAGTCGGCGGGACGGCGGCTGCTGATGCCGATCAGCAGGGGGCCGGTGGGGGAGGTGACGAGTTCGGCGACGGTGATCGGGTCGAGTGAGGCGTAGAAGGCCTCCTCCGCCAGGCGCAGGGCGCCGCGCAGCCGGCAGGCCGAGCGCAGCGGGCAGGGGGTGCTGCCCTCGCACTCGACGACATCGCCGGGCCCTTCGAGCTGGCGGACGAGTCCGCCGATCGATGCGGACCGGCCGGCTCCGGTGAGGGTGATCCCGCCGCCGCGGCCGCGTCGCGCCTCGACCAGGCCGAGGTGCTGGAGCCGGGCGACCACCTTCGCGGTGTGGGTGTACGGAACCTGCATGGTCGCCGCCACCTCCCGGGTGGTCGGCGGATCCTCGTTCTCCACGACGGCGAGGCGCATCAGTACGCGCAGCGCCACGTCGGTGAATCTCGTCAGCCGCATGACCGTCACGTTAGATAACTTGCATCGAGGATGCAAGTTATCCGCGTCCGGAGACATCGCGGAGCGTCGTGCCCAGCCCAAAGCCCGATTAGTCGCACTCTTTTGTGTAATGGCGTGCCGAGTGCCCATGCTGAAAGGCTTTTCACGCAGGTCAGCCGATGATCGAGAGGACGTCAGATGTCCGTTGGTGAAGAGGTTCAGAACGCGCAGGTATCGCCGCAGCAGAGTCTGGGCACGGCGGCCGCGCGGAACCTCGCGACGACCACCAAGTCCGCTCCGCAGATGCAGGAGATCACCTCACGGTGGCTGCTGCGCATGCTTCCCTGGGTACAGGTACAGGGCGGCACATACCGGGTGAACCGCCGGCTGAGCTACTCGGTCGGAGACGGCCGGGTGACCTTCGTGCAGACCGGTGACCGGGTCACGGTGATTCCCGCGGAACTCGGCGAGCTGCCGGCCCTGCGGGACTTCGCCGACGAGGAGGTGCTCGCCGAGCTGGCCCGCCGGTGCGAACAGCGCGAGATCGCCGCGGGGCAGGTGATCGCCGCGTCCGGGGAATCGGCGGACCGGGTCTTCCTGCTGGCGCACGGCAAGGTCGAGAAGGTAGGCACCGGCCCGTACGGCGACGAGACCGTGCTCGGGGTGCACGCCGACGGGGCGTATTTCGGCGACCACTCGCTGATCGAGGGCGACGCCGTCTGGGAGTACACCGCACGTGCCGTCACGGCGTGCACGGTGCTCACGCTCAGGCGGGCGGACGTGCTCAACCTCGCCGAGCGGGCGGACTCGCTCCGCGCGCATCTCGCCGGGCTGCTCAACATCCCCCACCAGCGCACCAACAAGTACGGCGAGGCGGAGATCGACCTCTCCGCGGGCCATGTCGGCGAGACCGTCGTCCCGCACACGTTCGTGGACTACGAATCTGCGCCTCGTGAGTACGAGTTGAGCGTCGCCCAGACCGTGCTGAAGGTCCACAGCCGGGTCGCCGACCTCTACAACCAGCCGATGAACCAGACCGAGCAGCAGTTGCGGCTCACGGTCGAGGCGCTCCGCGAGCGCCAGGAGCACGAGCTGATCAACAACCGCGAGTTCGGACTGCTCAACAACTGCGACTACGGGCAGCGTCTCCAGCCGCACGACGGGGTGCCCAGCCCCGACGACATGGACGAACTGCTGTCGCGCCGTCGCGGATCGAAGCTCTTCCTCGCGCATCCGCGGGCCATCGCCGCCTTCGGCCGCGAGTGCAGCAAGCGTGGACTGGTGCCGGAGAGTGTGGAGATCGGCGGACATCATGTGCCCGCCTGGCGCGGGGTGCCCATCTTCCCGTCCAACAAGATCCCGGTCACTGACGCCCGCACCACGTCGATCATCTGCATGCGAACGGGCGAGGCCGAGCAGGGGGTCATCGGACTGCAGCAGACCGGCATCCCGGACGAGATCGAGCCGAGCCTCTCGGTCCGGTTCATGGGCATCGACGAGCAGGCGATCATCTCGTACCTGGTGACGGCGTACTACTCGGCGGCCGTCCTGGTGCCGGACGCCCTGGGCATCCTGGAGAACGTCGAGGTCAGCCGCTGGCGCTGACGGTCAGGGGGCCCGGACCGGACTGCCAGGATCGGGGTCCGGGCCTGTGACGGCCTCGGTCCGGGTCGCGCCCGGCCGGGGTGCCCCACCGCAATGACCGCGTGGAAACCACCCACTCACCGAGTCCATCCATGCCCCGGGTCCGGGTTGCTCCGGACCCGGGTGCTCACCGAAACCACCCACGCCCCCGGTCCGGGGGGTGCGCCTGGCCGGGGTGCCCCGAGCCGGCGCACCCCGGTCAGGGGTGCCCCAGGGGGAGCCTGTGACCATGATCAGTACGGACGCCGCCACCGAGGGCAACGAGGCTGCGGCGCTCCTGGAATGCGCCCGGAACCTCGTAGACCCACAACTGCGGGCCGCAGTCGAATCGTTGCCCGGATCCATCCGGCGCGTGGCGATGTACCACTTCGGCTGGGAGCACGCCGACGGCTCCGCGGCCGGCGGGCAGGCCGGCAAGGCGATCAGACCCGCGCTCGTTCTCGCCGCGACCAGGGCGGTGGGCGGCGACCCAGAGCGGGCAGTGCGGGCAGCCGTGGCCGTGGAACTGGTCCACAACTTCAGCCTCCTGCACGACGATGTCATCGACGGGGACCGGACCCGCAGGCACCGTCCCACGGCCTGGGCGGTCTTCGGTATCCCGGCCGCCGTCATCGCGGGCGACGCCATGCTCGCCCTCGCCCACCGGCTGCTCGCCGAGGACTCCCGCCCGGTGTCGGCGCGCGCCTCGGCCCGGCTCGCCGGCTGCGTCATCGAACTGTGTGCGGGTCAGCAGGCGGACTGCTCCTTCGAGAAACGAGGCCCCGACGAGGTCTCGCTGGATGAGTGCCTTGCCATGGCCACAGCCAAGACCGGCGCCCTGCTCGGCTGCGCCTGCGCGCTCGGCGCGCTGTACGCGGGAGTGGGGGAACGGGCGGTCGGCGCGATGGACGGCTTCGGCCGGGAGGCGGGCCTCGCCTTCCAGCTGATCGACGACCTGATCGGCATCTGGGGGGACCCGATGCAGACCGGGAAGCCGGTCGGGGCGGATCTCGCCGCCCACAAGAAGTCCCTGCCGGTGGTCGCCGCACTGACCTCCCACACCTCGGCCGCGGCCGAACTCGCCGGGCTCTACCGGGGCTCCATGAACACGCCCGACGAGGTAAGCCGTGCCGCCGATGCCGTCGACCGGGCCGGCGGCCGGGACTGGGCGCAGGCCTGCGCGGGGGACCGGATGGCCCGCGCCGTCCACCATCTGTCCCGGGCGGTTCCCGACCTGAGCGCGGCGGGTGACCTGCTGGCCCTGGCGGAGTTCGTCACCCGCCGGACGCACTGACCGCAGAGAGGAGGGCAGCGGAGACCGGCCGGGCTCCCACCGGACCCGTACGGCGTCAACTCTAAGATCCTGTGCGTAGGTTGAGGTCGCGCGAGTTCATGGGCGAGTGAGGGCGGGAGCCGGGCATGGGCGTACGGATACGGCAGGCGGATGCGGCGGACCGGGAGCAGGTCGTGCGGCTCCTCGGCGAGTCGTTCCACGACGACCCGGTCAGCAGCTGGGTTTTCCCGGACGAGACGCACCGCCGGGCCGTTCATGGAAAGTTCCTCGGCGTTTTCGTCGATGTCACGCTCGCCGAAGGCCGTATCGATTTACTGGAGGACGGAACGGCCGTCGCGTTGTGGCTTCCGGTGCCCGCCGGTGCACCCACGGAGGAGGACCCCACCCCTGCGCTGATGCGGGCGACCGCGGACCCCGACAACGAGCGGACCGAGCTGGTCGGGAAGCTGACGGGTGCGATCCACCCTCACGACCGGGCCCATGAGTACCTGCTCATGATCGGGGTGTCCCCGGAACGCCAGGGGGAGGGGATCGGGGCGGCCCTGATGGCCGAGGTGCTGGAGCGCTGCGACCGCGACGGCGTTCCCGCCTATCTGGAGGCGAGCAGCGCGCGCAGCCGCCGGCTCTACGAACGGCTCGGGTTCACCTTCATGGGCACGACCGTGGATCTTCCGGACGGCCCGGCGATGTGGCCCATGTGGCGGGAACCGCAGGCGGGCTGAGTCCGCGCGGGACGCAAGCGGAGGGCGGCAGGGGGACGCAGGCGGGCACGGGCTACAGTCCCTGCCCATGACAGACGAGTCATGGGCAGGCTGGTACCGGGACCGCCAGGGTTCCGACGCCATCATCCTCACCACCGACGGACAGCAACTCCGCATCCGGATCCGGGGTGTCGATTTCGAGGGCGAGAGCTTCGACAACCTCGGACCGGTCTCCGGAATGCCGCCGGAGAGCGGCATGTTCGCCCTGGCGGGCGGCGCGCTCACCGACTGCGTGCTGGAGTGGGACCTGCCGCTGCCGGTGATCTCGGACGGCACGGTCCATCAGGCCACCCTCAGCTGCCTGCTGTCACTGCGCCGCCCCGACGCCGATCTCCATCTGGAGCTGCACTTCGGCGGCGCGGTCTACGGTTCGCGCCGGGCCGAGTGCGACTTCGCCACCGCGCTCGCCACGATCCAGCGCATCCTGCCGCCCGGAGTCCGTCTGCAGACCTGCATCGCCTGCGCGTTCTCGGACTACTTCCCGGCGCCCGGCCGTGGACTGTCCGGTGGCCTCGCCTGCTTCCGGGGTGCGAAGGACGCGTACCGGGGGGCGGCGGACGAGGACGACGTCATCGGCCTGTGGGACCGGCGGTCCGGATTCGTCCAGGAGATCTGGAGCTGCCGTGAGTTCGAGGCGCGCCCGGCGGAGGGTACGGGCACCGGACACCGCGGCGCGTTCCCCCTCGAACACGCCTGACCGCTCTCTCGCCCGACGACATGTCGGGCGACGCGCTGTGCCCCGTACCGGATGAACCTTCCCGGTGCGGGGCACAGCGCTTTACTGAAACCTCATTGTTCTACTAACATGCGAACAAGGAGGTTTTAATGAACCGTAAGAATGTCGGCCGCGCGACCCTTGTCGCCCTGCCGTTCCTGCTCGCGCTCATCGTCGACATGGTCCTTTTGGCCGCGTTCCGTGACCGGCTGCCCGGACAGTTGGCCAGCCACTTCGAGGCCGGCGGGCAGGCGAACGGCTATGTGGGCCGGACGTCGTACGTCCTCGTCACCGTCGTCCTGTTCGTGGTGACCGGCGCCTTGTGGGCCACCACGATGGTGAAGGAGAACTTCTCCGGCCGGGCCTACCGCCTGCTGGTCGCCGGGGGATACGCCTTCGCCGGATTCTTCGGCTATCTGATGGCCGCCGTGCTGATCGTGAACCTGGACGCCGGTGAAGGCGCGCCGGGTGTGTCGTTCCCGATGTGGCAACTGGCCGCCGCCCTCGGTGCCGGCGCGCTCGCCGCCGGGCTCGGATTCGTGCTGGCCGCACTGGGCCCCGTACCGCAGCAACCCGACCGCTCCGCGGAGGACATGGACGGAGAACGCATTGCGCTCGCCGATGGGGAGGTCGCCGGATGGGCACGCAGCGCCGACAGCTGGTGGCTGCCGCTCGTCGCGCTCGGACTCCTCGTCCTCGGAGTCGTCCTCTTCTTCCTCGGCAACTGGTCCGCCGCTGTCCTGCTGCTGATCGTCGGCGTGGTGCCGGCGAGCTTCGCCCGACCGTACGTGAGTGTGGACCGGCGGGGCATCACCGTCTCCGGGATGCTGCCCTGGCCGCGCATCCGGGTGCCACTCGACCGGATCGAGGCGGCGACCAGCCGGGACATCAACGCCCTTGCGGAATACGGCGGCTGGGGCTACCGCATCCGGCCCGGACGGACCGGGGTCATGATCCGCTCAGGCGAGGGGATCGTGGCGAGGCTGGTGGACGGGCGGGAATTCGCGGTGACCGTCGACGACTCCGCGACCGGTGCCGCGCTCCTCAACACCCTGATCGACCGGCGCAGGGCGGGGCACTGACCATGCTCTTCCGGGTCGATCCCGCCTCCACCGTGCCGCTCGGCGACCAGATCGCGGCCTGCGTCCGCCGGGCCGTCGCCGACGGGGCAGCGGTCCCGGGCGAGCGGCTCCCCGCCGCCCGGGTCCTTGCCGAGTCCCTCGGCGTCAACGTCCATACGGTGCTCCGCGGCTACCAGCAGCTCCGTGAGGAGGGGCTGATCGAACTGCGCCGGGGCCGGGGCGCAGTCGTCACCGGTGGCGCCTCGCCGCACCGCGCCCGGCTGCTCGAACACGTACGCGACGTGGTCGCGGACGCACGCGAGCTGGGAATGACGGAGGACGAACTGCTGGCCCTGATCCGTACCGAACTCGACCGCACATAAGGGACGTTGCGGGCAGGGGTCAGCGCAGGCCGTTCCATCCCCAGCGCGGTGCCGACCCGGGATCGCCGAGGTCTTCGCCGGCCGGGGACGCCGAGACGTCGCCGATTCCGCCCAGAGCGAGGAGCTGTTCCCAACTGCCCCGGCTGCGGGCAAAGTCGGCCCCATGAGGCTCTTGATCCTGGGCGGTACGGAATTCGTCGGGCGCGCCGTCACCGAGGCGGCGCTCGCACGCGACTGGCAGGTCACCGTGTTCCATCGCGGCCGTCACGCACCCCCGGAGGGCGTCACAGAGCTGTTCGGCGACCGCACCGACGCCGACGGACTCGCGGCGCTCGCCGCCGCCGCGGGGGAGAGCGAGGGAGGGACGCACACCTGGGACCTGGTCGTCGACACCTGGAGCGGCGCCCCCTCGGCCGTGCGGGACACGGCCCGACTGCTCGCCGGCCGTGCCGGGCAGTACGCCTATGTCTCCAGCCGTTCGGTGTACGACTACCCCTCCCCGGCCGGACTCCCCGAGGACGGCCCGCTGGTGGACGGGGCCTCGCCGGACGCCGGGGCGGATGTCCCGTACGCGCAGGCCAAACGCGGCGGTGAACTGGCCGCACTCGACGCGTTCGGCGACCGCGCCCTGCTGGCCAGGGCGGGACTGATCCTCGGGCCGTGGGAGAACGTCGGCAGGCTGCCGTGGTGGCTGCGGCGGATCGCCCGCGGCGGACCGGTACTGGCCCCGGGGACACCGGACACCCCGCTCCAGTACATCGACGCCCGCGACCTCGCCAACTGGCTGCTGGACGCGGCGGAACGCGGACTGCACGGACCGTACAACGTGGTCAGCCGCCCGGGGCACACGACCATGGGTGAGCTGCTGGACGCCTGCGTCCGTGCCACCGGCTCCGGCGCCGAACTGCGCTGGACGGCCGCCGAGAAGATCCTCGCGGCGGGCGTCGAGCCATGGAGCGAGCTGCCGATCTGGCTGCCGCCGGGCGAGCTGTACGAGACCCTGCACCAGGGCGACGTCAGCCGGGCACACGCGGCCGGGCTGCGCTGCCGGCCGGTCGGGGAGACGGTCACGGACACCTGGGACTGGCTGCGCGGGCTGGGCGGCGCGGCGCCGCAGCGGCCGGACCGGCCCGCCGTGGGTCTGGACCCGGAGACCGAGGCGAAGCTGCTGACGGCCTGAGCCTCCGGTGGCACGGCCGGGCGGATCGCGACGGTGCTGCTCGCGGCCGGGTCACCGGCCACGCTGATGGCCCGGAGAACCCTCCGACGCGGCTAGTTTGGCCCCATGGCCGAACTCCTGCTGCACCTCACCGAAAGCGCTCTGTGGGAGGCGGCCCGCGGGATCGGGACGTATGAGATGTCCACCCGCGGCCGCACCCTGCACGAAGAGGGCTTCATCCACTGCTCGCTGCCCCACCAACTCCCCGGCGTGGCCGAGATGCTGTACGGCGCCGGGGCCCCGGCCGACGCCGAGACCCCGGCCGGCCTGGTGGTGCTCGTCATCGACCCGGCTCGGCTCTCCGTGCCCGTGCGGTACGAGTCGTTCGAGCCCGGCGGCGAGGAGTTTCCGCATATCTACGGCCCCGTCCCGGTGGACGCGGTCGTGGAGGTACGTCCCTGGCCGCGCAAGGAAGGCAGCCCCGCATGAACACCACAGCCCCCACCGGCGCCCCGATCATCGCGGTCACCGGAGCGAGCGGCGCAGTCGGCGGCCGCGTCGCCCAGCGGCTCGTGCGCGCCGGCGTCCCCGTGCGGCTGCTGGGCCGTGACCCGTCCCGGCTGCCGGACCTGCCCGGCGCGGTCGCCGCTCCACCCGCCTCCTACGGCGACGGGGCGGCCATGCGCCGGGCGCTCGCCGGGGCGCACACCCTGTTCCTCGTCTCCGCGCACGAGAGCCCCGACCGGGTACGCGAACACACCACCGCCGTGGACGCGGCGGTCGCCGCCGGTGTCGAACGCATCGTGTACCTGTCCTTCCTCGGCGCCGCACCCGACGCCACGTTCACCTTCGGCCGCGACCACTGGCACACCGAGGCGCACATCCGTGTCTCCGAGGTGCGCTACACCTTCCTCCGCGACAGCTGGTACCTCGCCGGGATCCCGGCGATGACCGGGTCCGACGGAGTGCTGCGCGGCCCGGGCGGCGACGGCCGGGTTGCCGCGGTGGCGCACGAGGACATCGCGGACGCGGCGACGGCCGTCCTGCTGGCCGGCGCCGAAAGCGCGGACACCCGCCACGACGGGGTGACGTACGACCTCACCGGACCGGAGGCATTCACCCTCGCCGAAGCCGCCGAGGAACTGAGCCGGGCCACCGGACGGACCATCACCTACCACCCGGAGACCCGGGAGGAGGCATACGCGTCACGGGCGCAGTACGGCGCGGCGGACTGGGAGGTCGCCGGCTGGGTGACGTCCTACGAGGCCATTGCGACCGGCGAGATGGCCACCGTCTCGGACGCCGTACCGCGTCTGACCGGCCGTCCGGCGCAGAACCTGGCCACGTATCTCCGGGAGCATCCGGACAGCTACCGGCACCTGCTCAGGACCGACTGAACTCCCGGCGGTCCGGCGGGGACACCGGCCGGACCGGACCGGTGTGGTGAGGAAGCCCGGCGCAGCCCCCGCCCGGCGCGCACCGCGTCACCTCACGTACACGCCCGCCCGCGCCGCAGCTGCCGCAGCCTCGGCGGCGAGGTCGGCGGCTGCCGCGTCGAGGGGAGCGCCGCTGGCCAGCAGCCGGTAGTAGAGCGGGGCCGAGACCGCGCGGATCACCTCGTCGGGGTCCGTGCCCGCGGGCAGCTCGCCGCGTTCCAGGGCAGCGGTGACGCAGCCCGCCCACTCCTTGACGCGGATCGTGTAGAAGCGGTGCAGGGACTCGGCCGTGCGCGGATCGCAGGTCGCCGCGGCGATCACCGACGTGAAGAGCGGGCCCTGGCGCGGGTCGGTCAGGGTCTTTACCACGAGCAGCGCATTGGCCCTGAGGTCCTCGATCAGTGAACCCGTGTCCGTACGGGGAGAGGACTGCCCGGCCATGTCGTCGAGCAGATCGGCGATGAGGCCGGTGGGGGTGGACCAGCGCCGGTAGACGGTGGTCTTGCCGACTCCCGCACGGCGGGCGACATCGGCGAGGTCGAGGCCGTCGAAGCCGTGCTCGACCAGGGCGTTGCCCGCCGCCCGCAGGACGGATTCCCGGACCCGGGCGGTACGCCCACCGGGCCGGACGGTGCCGGGTTCCACACCCTCAGAAGTCATAACGGGTCTCCAGTTCCATTAGACAGGCTTCCCCTGCTACGGTGACCTCACCTTAACGGAACCACGGACCCGTTAAAACTCCTGCCTGAGGAAGACACTCATGTCCGCACCCAGCACGACCCCGTCACCGACGGTCGAAGCCGACGCCACCGCCGCCGCCTGCGCGCAGTCCGGGATCCGCATGACCGGGCGGCAGAAGCTCGTCCTCACCCTTCTTCTCGGCGCCCAGTTCATGATCGCCGTGGACTTCTCGATCCTGAACGTCGCACTGCCGGTCGTCGGCAAGGGGCTCGGCTTCTCCCTCGCCGGCCTCCAGTGGATCGCGACCGCCTTCGCGCTCGCCGCCGCTGGCTTCACCCTCCTCTTCGGGCGTGTCGCAGACATCGTCGGGCGCAAGCGGCTGTTCCTCGGCGGGATGGCCGTCCTCGGCGCCTCCTCCCTCCTCGGCGGACTCGCCACCTCGCCCGAAGTCCTGCTCTCCGCGCGCGTGCTGCAGGGTCTGGCCACCGCGGCCGTCACTCCGGCCGGGCTCGCCCTGCTGACGACGGCCTTCAAGGAGGGCCCGCTGCGCGAACGCGCCCTCGGTCTCAACGGTGCCCTGATGTCGGCCGGGTTCACCGCGGGAGCCATTCTCGGCGGGCTCCTCACCGACCTGCTCTCCTGGCGCTGGGCGTTCTTCATCAACGCCCCCGTCGCCCTGGTCGTCCTCGTCCTCGCTCCGTCCGTCATCACCGACTCGCGCCCCACCGAGCGGCCCAGGCTCGACATCCCCGGCGCCGTGACCGTCACCGGCGGACTCCTCGCCCTCGTCTACGGACTCACCCAGGCCGGTGAGATTGGCTGGACCACCCCCACCACCCTGGCCGCACTCCTTGCGGGCGTCGCCCTTCTCGTCGCCTTCTGGTTCGTCGAGAAGCGGGCCACGACGCCCCTCGTACCCGTACAGATCCTGAAGCGACGCAGCGTCATCTGGGGCAACACGGCGGGACTGATCGCCTTCGTCACCGAGACCTCCCTCGTCTTCCTCCTCACCCTCTACCTGCAGGAAGTCCTCGGCTACTCGCCCCTCGCCACCGGATTCGCCTTCGGCGTTCTGGGCCTGGGCACCGTCATCGGCGGCACCCTAGGTGGCCGCGCCGTCGGCCGCCACGGGACCCGGACCACCATCGTCAGCGGCGGTATCGTCCAGGCAGCCGCCACGCTCACCCTGGCCGCCCTCGGCACCTCCGGCGCCTGGATCTGGCTCCTCCTCGCCGCCACCTTCATCGGCGGCATCGGCAACATGCTGATGATCGTCGGCTTCATGGTCACCGCCACCTCCGGCCTCCCCGACACCGAACAGGGCCTGGCCACCGGCCTCGCCACGATGACCCAGCAGGTCGGCATCACCATGGGCATCCCGGTGATGAGCGCCGTCGCCGCCGCCCGGATGGCCTCGCTCGGCGACACCGGACCCACCGGCGTCCTGTCCGGAGTCACGGTCGCGATCCTGGTCAACTCCGCACTGGTCCTGACGGGTTCGCTGCTGGCCGGCGCGTTCCTGGGAACCAGGCGGCGCGCGGGAGCCACCGGCCGGTGACCGCCCGGGCGGACCCGCCTGATCGGGGAGCCGCCGGGCCGAGCGCCCGGCGACGGTGCCCCGGCCGAGCAGGACGGCAGGCCCGGGACATTCGCCCTGCACGCAGGGGCGCTGATGTCCGATCAGCTCGAAGAGAACACCGGAAACCCGTGGGTGCGACCGGGCGCCCGCCTGACCCACGCCGCGTATGTCCACGAGCACGGCCCGCACGCGTTCCTCGAAGCGGACGGCTCCCCGCCGATCAGGCTGCCCGAGCCGGAGCAGATCCGGGGGTGGGGCCCGAGACCTCGTACTCGCGCACCGTCGAACGCCAGGAGGGCCCGGCAGCCGAAGCTGCCGGGCCCTCCTGGCCGTGTACGCCGTCCGCGCTGCGGCAGTCGGGTCCGCCCGGACCCGCCGCATGTGCCAACTCGGCGATCAGGCCTTCTTGGTCTCCCAGAAGATCTTGTCGATCTCGGCGATGTAGTCCAGCGCCTTCTGGCCCGTCGCCGGGTCCGTGGAGGCCTTCGCGGCCGACAGCGCCTTGAGGGCGTCGTTGACCAGCTGGTGCAGCTCCGGGTACTTCTCGAAGTGCGGGGGCTTGAAGTAGTCGCTCCACAGCACCGAGATGTGGTGCTTCGCAAGCTCGGCGCGCTGCTCCTTGATGACCACCGCGCGGGCCCGGAAGTGCGGGTCCTCGTTGGCCTGGTACTTCTCCTGGACGGCCTTGACGGACTCCGCCTCGATGCGGGCCTGGGCCGGGTCGTACACGCCGCAGGGCAGGTCGCAGTGGGCGCTGACCTTCACCTTGGGGGCAAACAGGCGGGAAAGCATTGAGCTGTCCTTCCTCGTGATCGTCTTCTCAGGTGGGACATTACTCCGTGAGGGACGTGTTTTCGTGGGTGCCCCCATGGGCTTAGGCCAAAAGTCCAGGGTGAGTATGGGACCAGTCGTCGAATGCACGGAACGGACCGGGGAGGTGCCGGAGATGCCGGAGGTGCCGGAGGTGGCGCAGGAGCCCGTGCGGGGCATGGCGGGGCGGCTGCCGTTCCAGGTGGTGGAGGTGACGGGGCCGTCGATGGTGCCCACGCTCTACCATGGGGACTGGCTGCTCGTGCAGTACGGGGCGCCGGTGCGCCCCGGTGACGTGGTCGTCCTGCGCCACCCGTTCCAACAGGACCTGTTGGTCGTCAAGCGGGCCACCGAGCGCCGCGCGGGCGGCTGGTGGGTGCTGGCCGACAACACGTTCGCGGGCGGGGACAGCACGGACTACGGGACGGTGCCCGAAGAGCTGGTGCTGGCCCGGGTCCGGGCCCGCTACCGGCCGCTGAGGAAGGATCAGCGTTCGGTCCGCGCGGTGCTGGCCTGGGCGGTCTCCGCGCTGCGGCCGGTGTCGGCGGCGCGCTCCGTCTCCAGGCGCTTGCGGGCCCGGTAGGCGGCCACATTGGCGCGGGTCGCGCAGCGGTCCGAGCAGTAGCGGCGGGACCGGTTGGTCGAGGTGTCGAGGTACGCGTTGCGGCAGGGCGCGGCCTCGCAGAGCCCGAGCCGGTCCACCCCGTACGACGTGAGGTGGAAGGCGAGACCCATCGTTGCGATGGCGGCGTAGCCGGCCGTCGCGTTCGAGGGGTGGTCGGCCAGGTGCATGTGCCAGTCCGGTTTTCCGTCCGCGTCACGGGTGTCGTGGCCGGAGATCTGCGGGCTGACCGGGAACTCCAGCAGCAGCGAGTTCAACAGGTCGACGGCGAGCGTCTCGTCGCCGGTGTCGGCCGCCTCGAAAACGGCGCGCAGCCGTGCCCGTACCGACCGGAAGCGGGTCACGTCCGCGTCGGTGGCGCGCCGGGCGGCCTGCGTATTGGTGCCGAAGAGATCGCGGACGGCCTCGACCGCGGTGAGGGAGTCCTTGTTGCGGGCCGGCTCCTCGGTGTTGACCAGGCGTACGGCGTAGTCCGAGTAATAGGCCAGTTCCACTTGTAGTCCTTATCGTATTGATGCCGTAATGGCCGTGGCCCTATCGAGCGTATTACGTAGCGAGAGGTTTCTGTACTCGAAAAGGTGACTGTCCCGACCTGCACCCCTGGTGGGACAGCGGGAAAGGCATCGTTGCCGAGTGTTGTCATCGCCTGATCCGTTAGGGGGCGTAAGGCGTGCGGCCAGCGGAGAAGGTCATCCTCTATGCCAGGGTGAGTCACATCAAACAGGGGCCGTCCGCCACGGTGCTGGACACTCGCTCCACCGATCAGCAGCTCAAGTCCCTGCGAACAGTGTCCAACACCCAACGCTGGTTCGTCATAGCTGAGTTGAAGGACACCGGCTGCTCAGCCAGCCGGTTCGCAGTCAAGGACCGTCAAGAGTTCATGATGCTCAAGCGCCTCGTCAGAGAGGGGCAGGCGACTTTGATCGCCGCCTGGGAGGTGAGCCGATTCGAGCGAGTCACGAGTGACTGGCTCGAACTCATCGACGCCTGCGCCGAGGTCGGCGTGCGCCTCTGGTATTCCGGCAGGATCATCGATCCCCGCGACTCCGACGACCGCTGGATGGCCACTGTCGACGGGGTTGGGGCGGAGATGGAGGCCGGGCTCGTCTCCGACCGGGCGCAGCGGGGTATCAGCGGTGCGGCGGAAGAGGGCCGCCCCCATGGCCGACCGCCGTACGGGCTCAAGAAGGGGGCTCCGGACGGAGGCAACCGGCCTACTTGGATCATTGACGACACGGCTGTGACCGACGCGGGCGATACCCCTGTGATGATTGTCCGCGAGGTAATCACCCGTATGTCTCTGGGCGAGTCCATCAAGCGAATCAAGGACGACCTGGATGGGCGGAAGGTGCCTACGCCCGGCGGCCGGCAGAAGGCCACCGGCGAGTGGAGCAGGCAGACCATCCGTGACATGGCTTTCAACGTCGGGTACATCGGACGTGTCGAGCGGAAGATCAGCTACGAGCTTCCGCGTGGAGAAACACAGACAGTCACGGCGAGGGCTCGTTGGCCCCGTCTCATCGACGACGAGACGTTCTACGCGGCGCGCGCACGCCTGCTCTCTCGGCAGACGGGGCGCGTGGCGGCGGTCAAGTATGTGCTCGCTCGATTCGCCAGGTGTGGCGTGTGCGGTGAGCCTGTGAGGGGGGCGCGAAACGTACACAGGAAGCGCGGAGACTACGCGCAAGAGGTCTATGTCTGCCACAGCCACCACGTGTCCCGTTCGGCGTGGCAACTCGAAAAGTACGTCACCATGTTGTTGTTCCTCCGGCTGGCCCGGCCGGACCTCGCCGAACTCCTGACTCATGGTGGCACTGACATACGGGAGGCCATTGCTGAACGGGATCGGGCGGAGTCCAAGATTGAGGAGTGGCGGCGCGCGGCGGAGGACGGGCAGATCGGACCTGGGGAGTACAACCGCTTCACGAGGAAGTGGAGCGACCAGAGGGTGCAAGCAGAGCGTGTGATCGCGAATGCCACACCGTCGACCGAGTACGCGGTGCTGCTAGATCCGGAGCTCACCCGCACATGGCCTGAGCTCGGAATTGAACGCCGACGCGCCATCTTGAGGACCGTCTTCTCAAGCATTGTCATTGAGCCGCAGACGAAGAACCGGTTTGACCCACGCCATGTTTCGGTGCAGTGGCAGGGCTCGGACAAGCCGCTGCGCGGCGATGAGGTCGACACGAGTGCTTGTGTCTGGACGCCGGAACTCCGGGACATCTGCAACGTGCAGTGGACGAGGGAACAACGGGAGAAGGCCGGCTGGTTGGAGCCGCACTATGCCTGGGCAGCGGGCTGGCTGGATATCGCGCTCATCACTGCCTGGGACGGCTTGCGATGAAGCAAGGGGTTGTGCTCGCCATCGCTTCGGATGCGGTGGTACTCGCTGCGAAACAGGTGCGGGGGATGAGCGGCACGGACTCCGGTCCGTACCGCCCCGAACTTTTTCCGCCCCTGCTGCAACCCGCCGCGCATCCTGGCGCACTGGAAGGGTGAGACGGTTCGCACCCGCGGACCCGGGAAGGGGCGCCGACGATGCGGATCGATGACGATGCCGCGCTGCACGCCTTCGTCGAGGGCAGACGTACGGCACTGTTCCGCAGCGCCTATCTGCTCTGTGGTGACCGGCACGAGGCCGAGGACCTGGTCCAGTCGACCCTCGTGAAGGTCGTGCTCGGCGGGCGGCGGCACGGGCGGCTGGACAACATCGAGGCGTACGCGCGCAAGACGCTGGTCAACACCTTCATCGCCGCCCGCCGCCGGTTCTGGCGGCGCGAGCAGGCGTACGGCGAACTGCCCGACCGCGCGGGCCGGTCGCCCGACCCGGACACCGGCCTTGCGGTACGGGCGGCCCTCGCCCGGCTCACGGCCAAGCAGCGGGCCGTTCTGGTGCTGCGGTACTGGGAGGACCTGAGCGTCGAGGCAACGGCCGACATGCTCGGGATGCGGGAGAACACGGTCAAGAGCCACGCGGCTCGGGGGTTGGCGGCGCTGCGCGCCGAGATGGCGGAGGAATACGTATGAGCGACGTCAGGGAGCTGCTGGGGCGGGCCGCCGAGCACGCGGGGCAGCCGGTCATCAGCACCGAAGGGGTGTACGCGAAGGCTGCCCGGGTGCGGTGGCGGCGCCGGGCCACGGTCGCGGCGGCCGCGTTCGCCGTGGTCACGGCCGGAGCGGTCGCGGTCCCGGGGCTGACCGCGCAGCCGAAGGAGGAGCAGGCCTCGGTGGCGGCGCCCGCCGAACCGGCCGGCAACAGCGGCCGGGCGAAGAAGCTCGTCGAGCTGCTGCCCAAGGGGGTCGGCTCGGTCGAGCAGGTCTCACTCGCCGTGATCATCAAGCACGCGACCCGGCAACAGGCCAAGGAGCATCCGGTGGGGCCGCTGGACGGGCAGTACGCCGTCCGCAGGGACGGGGGCGTCGGCTACCTCGTCATCGGCGCCATGAGCGGCGAGCAGGTCCGCAAGAAGTCCGGCGGATTCGAGCCCGCCGACAACATCTGCAAGCCGGCCACCGGGCCGCGCCCGACCGACTGCGTTCGCGAGGAACTGCCGGACGGCCGGGTGCTGACCATCTGGAGCGACTCGATGAACTACGACGGTACGCCGAAGTGGGGCTTCGAACTCGTCGGTCGGCTCACCATGAAGGACGGCGGGCTGCTGGCCGTCCGGGACAGCACCGGCTTCCGGGCCGACACCTCGCAGGGGCCGCTGCTCAAGAACACCCCGCTCACGCGCGCCCAGCTGCGCACGCTGATGCTGAGCCCGGAGCTGCTGCCGAAGAAGTAGCCCGGCGGGGGATACGGGGATACGGGGATATGGGAGAGGGCGGTACGGACCGGAGTCCGTACCGCCCTCGTGTCATTCCCGTACCGCTACAGCACCTTCGACAGGAACGACTTCGTCCGGTCGTGCTGCGGGTTCGTCAGTACGTCGCGCGGGTGGCCCGACTCGACCACCACCCCGTCGTCCATGAAGACCAGCGCATCGCCGACCTCCCGGGCGAAGCCCATCTCATGGGTCACGACGACCATCGTCATGCCGTCCTCCGCGAGCCCGCGCATGACGTCCAGGACGTCGCCCACCAGCTCCGGGTCGAGGGCCGACGTCGGCTCGTCGAAGAGCATCAGCTTCGGCTCCATGGCCAGTGCGCGGGCGATCGCCACCCGCTGCTGCTGGCCGCCGGAGAGCTGCGACGGGTAGTTCTTCGCCTTGTCGGCCAGGCCGACCCGGTCCAGCAACCGCTCCGCGCGGGCCCGGGCGACGGCCTTCGCCTCGCCCTTGACCTGTACCGGGGCCTCCATGATGTTCTCGATGGCCGTCATGTGCGGGAAGAGGTTGAACCGCTGGAAGACCATGCCGATGTCCCGGCGCTTCAGGGCGACCTCGGTGTCCTTGAGCTCGTAGAGCTTGTCGCCCTTCTGGCGGTAGCCCACCAGATCGCCGTCGACATAGAGCCGGCCGGCGTTGATCTGCTCCAGGTGGTTGATGCACCGCAGGAACGTCGACTTGCCGGAACCGGACGGGCCGATCAGGCAGAAGACCTCCCGCGGGGCGACCTCCAGGTCGATGCCCTTGAGAATGTGTGCGGCGCCGAAGGACTTGTGGACGCCCTCGGCCTTCACCATGGCGGTCATGCCATGCCTCCCGACGGGCGTCCCAGGGACAGCAGGTTGGCCCGGATCTTCTGTATGGGGGTCGGCGGCAGGCTGCGGCTCGAACCGCGCGCGTAGTACCGCTCCAGGTAGAACTGGCCCACGGTCAGCACCGACGTCATGATCAGGTACCAGGCCGCGGCGAGGAAGTACATCTCCACCGGGGCTCCGGACGACGATCCGATGTCCTGGGCGTACCGGAACAGTTCGGTGAACTGCACCGCGGACACGAGCGACGTCGTCTTCAGCATGTTGATGACTTCGTTGCCCGTCGGCGGCACGATCACCCGCATCGCCTGCGGGATCACGACGCGCCGCAGCGTCTTGCCGTGGCTCATGCCCAGCGCGTGCGACGCCTCCGTCTGGCCCTCGTCGACCGAGAGCAGACCGGCGCGGCAGATCTCGGCCATGTACGCGGCCTCGTTGAGGCCCAGGCCGAGCAGCGCCGTCAGCAGCGGCGTCATGAAGCTCGACCAGTAGTCCTTGTAGATCGGCCCGAGGTTGATGTACTCGAAGACCAGACCCAGGTTGAACCAGACGAACAGCTGTACCAGGACCGGGGTGCCGCGGAAGAACCAGATGTAGAACCACGCGATGGACGAGGTCACCGGGTTCTTGGACAGCCGCATCACCGCGAGCAGGATGCCCCCGACGATGCCGATGACCATCGACAGCGCGGTCAGCAGCAGGGTCTGGCCGACGCCCCTGATGATCCGGTCGTCGAAGAAGTAGTCGGGGACGGCGCCCCAGTTGATCTTGCCCTGCGAGAAGGCGTAGACGATCGCGACGAGCGCGGCGATGGCGATGACCGCCGAGACGTACCGGCCGTAGTGCCGGACCGGGATGGCCTTGATCGCCTCCGGTCCGGCCGACGGGGTGGGGGGAACGGGCGGCTTGTCGGCCGGGCCCGTCTTCTCGATGTCAGTCACAGGTGAAGCCTTTCCGTACAGGTCCCGGTCAGGATCCGCCGTTGATCTTGGCCTCGGTGACCGCGCCGGCCTCCACGCCCCACTTCGCGATGATCTTTCCGTACTCGCCGTTCTTGATCAGCGCGTCCAGGGCCGCCTGGACGGCCTTGGTGAGCTGGTCGTTGCCCTTGGCGATGGCGATGCCGTACGGAGCGGCTTCGACCTGCTCGCCGACGATCTGGAAGTCGTTGCCGCCACCCGAGGTCTTCACCGCGTACGCGGCCACCGGGAAGTCGGAGGAGCCGGCGTCGACGCCACCGCTGCGCAGCCGGGTCTGGGCCTCCAGGTCCGTGTCGTACGACTCGATCGAGATCGTCTTGCCACCCGTGCACTTCTTGGCCTCGGCCTTGGCGAGGTCGTGCGAGACGGTGCCGCGCTGCACGGCGATCTTCTTGCCGCAGAGGTCGGACCAGGTCTTGATGCCCTTGTCGTCACCCTTCTTGGTGTAGATCGAGACACCGGCGGTGAAGTAGTCGACGAAGTCGACACCCTCGCCGACCTTCTTCTTCGTCGCGGAGTCGATGCCTTCCTGGCGGTCCTTGGTGTCGGTCATCGCCGACATCGCCAGCTGGTAGCGCTTGGCGCGCAGACCCGAGATCAGCGTGTCGAAGGTGCCGTTCTCGAACTCGAACTTCACGCCGAGCTCCTTGCCCAGCGCTGCACCGAGGTCGGGGTCGATGCCGACGACGTTGCCGGACTTGTCCTTGAACTCGACCGGCGGGTACGCGATGTCCGAGCCGACCTTGATGACGCCCTTGGCCTTGATGTCCTGCGGCAGGAGGTCGGCGGGGGAGGACGCCCCGGAGGAGCTCTTCGTCGATTCGGACGGCTTCGTTCCGGCCTTGGTCTGGTCGCCACAGGCGGTCAGCAGCATGGTGCCGGCGACCGCGATGGCGCAGACCGCAGCAATCCGGGACGTTGCGGTCGTACGACGGGTGGTGCGTGCGGTCATGATCGGGTTCCTCCGGCGGGTGAGGGTGGAGTTGCCAGGCGGTATGGCACACATCGTCGGATGTCGCCGCCTCGTATGGTTACGGCATCTTGCCATTCGGACTAGCCCAAACAGGGGGCCAGTCATGTCAAAATCGGGTAACGGGCGATCCCCGAACCTCAGTGGGCCGGTACATCAAGGCCGGACCTTCTATGAGATTTTCTTCTTCCGGCCGGAGAATCTTCGGCGCGTCTCGAATGGTGGACGGATATTTGGTTGATTAGTCGACTTGTCCAGATATTCGACTATGAGGCACGTCACCGCGTCGGTTTGAACTCGTCCGGGATGCGGTCTGTCCGGTAAGAAAGACCTTTACACCCCTCATCCGGGGCTCGGGGCGCGTGTGCGGCGCGCCCGCGCGTACGCACCTCCCCCTGTCGGAGCGGGCCAACCGCCCCAGTGCAGGGACGTACGCGGTGCCCGCCCACCCCTCCTCAACCAGGAGTGGCCACCCTCAGACAAAGAAGACTTAAGGGGTCATCACCATGGCAGCGGAGATCGTCAATCCTCGCAGCGACAGCACGACTGACAGCAGTACCGGGAGCGCCACCGATGAGCCGTTCGACGCGGCCTTCGCGCTCCACCGCGGCGGGAAGATGGCCGTGCAGGCCACCGTCCCGCTGCGTGACAAGGACGACTTGTCCCTCGCGTACACACCAGGTGTTGCCAAGGTGTGCAGCGCCATCGCGGAGAATCCCGAGCTGGTTCACGACTACACCTGGAAGTCGCAGGTCGTCGCTGTCGTGACGGACGGCACCGCGGTGCTCGGGCTGGGAGACATCGGCCCGGAGGCGTCCTTGCCCGTGATGGAGGGCAAGGCGATCCTCTTCAAGCAGTTCGGCGGGGTCGACGCGGTGCCGATCGCGCTCGCGACGACCGATGTGGACGAGATCGTGGAGACGGTCGTCCGGCTCGCACCGTCCTTCGGAGGGGTGAATCTGGAGGACATCTCGGCGCCCCGCTGCTTCGAGATCGAGCGCAGGCTGCAGGAGCGGCTCGACATTCCGGTCTTCCACGACGACCAGCACGGTACGGCCGTGGTGACCCTGGCCGCGCTGCGCAACGCCGCGAAGCTGTCCGGGCGGACCCTCGGTGACCTGCGCGGCGTCATCTCCGGCGCGGGGGCGGCAGGGGTGGCCATCGCCAAGTTCCTGCTGGAGGCGGGGCTCGGTGACGTCGCCGTGGCCGACCGCAAGGGGATCGTCAGCCGGGACCGCGAGGACCTGACGGACGTCAAGCGTGAACTCGCGGAGATCACCAACAAGGCCGGCATCTCCGGTCCGCTGGAGACGGCACTGGTCGGCGCGGACGTCTTCATCGGCGTCTCCGGCGGCACGGTGCCGGAGGCGGCGGTCGCGTCGATGGCGCCCGGTGCGTTCGTCTTCGCCATGGCCAACCCGAACCCGGAGGTCCACCCCGACATCGCGCACAAGTACGCGGCGGTCGTGGCGACGGGCCGGTCGGACTACCCGAACCAGATCAACAACGTGCTGGCCTTCCCCGGCATCTTCGCCGGTGCGCTGCAGGTGCGGGCGTCCCGCATCACCGAGGGCATGAAGATCGCCGCAGCGAATGCGCTGGCGGATGTGGTGGGGGACGAGCTGGCGGCGGACTACGTGATTCCCTCGCCGTTCGACGAGCGGGTTGCTCCCGCGGTGACGGCCGCGGTTGCCGCGGCGGCACGCGCGGAGGGTGTGGCGCGCCGCTGAGGTGAGCTCGGGGCGGGGTGGGGGTGCGGGACGCCTGCGGCGGACCGTCGCCCCGCCCCGCCCCTTCCCGAACCGGGGCCCGGCCCCGGACCCCACGCCTCGAACGCCGGCGAGGGTGAACGATGCCACGCGCCCCCGGGTACGGCCGCGCGGGCCACGTCACACGCCTCGCCGGTTCCGCCGCACCCGCCTCGCGCCTAGGGTCAGGGCCATGTTCGCCGCCTACGCAGCCCGCATCGACCGCGACCACCCCCTCACCGGCCTTGAGCTGGGCGAGCGCCCCGCCCCCGAGGCGCGCCCCGGCTGGACCACCGTCCATGTCCGGGCCGCTTCCCTCAACCATCACGACCTCTGGTCGCTCCGTGGCGTCGGCCTCGCCGAGGACAAGCTGCCGATGATCCTCGGCTGCGACGCAGCCGGGATCGACGAGGACGGCAACGAGGTCGTCCTGCACTCCGTCATCGGCCAGACCGGGCACGGTGTCGGCCCGAACGAGCCCCGGTCCATCCTCACCGAGCGCTACCAGGGCACCTTCGCCGAGCAGGTCATCGTCCCCAGCTGGAATGTGCTGCCCAAGCCGAAGGAACTCACCTTCGAGCAGGCGGCCTGTCTGCCGACCGCCTGGCTCACCGCGTACCGGATGCTCTTCACCAATGCCGGAGTACGGCCCGGTGACTCCGTCCTCGTCCAGGGCGCGGGCGGTGGTGTCGCGACCGCCGCGATCGTCCTCGGCAAGGCTGCCGGGCTGCGGATCTACGCCACCAGCCGCGACGAGGCCAAGCGCAAGAGGGCCGTCGAGCTCGGTGCGATCGAGGCGTACGAGCCCGGCGCGCGGCTGCCGCAGCGCGTCGATGCCGTCATCGAGACGGTCGGCGCGGCCACCTGGTCCCACTCGGTGAAGTCGCTGCGCCCCGGTGGCACCCTGGTCATCTCCGGCGCGACCAGCGGCGACCGGCCCTCGCACGCCGAGCTGACCCGGATCTTCTTCCTGGAGCTGAAGGTCGTCGGTTCGACGATGGGGTCCAAGGACGAGCTGGAGGACCTGCTGGCCTTCTGCGCGACGACCGGAGTGCGGCCCGTCATCGACGAGGTGCTGCCGCTGGACCGCGCCCGCGAGGGGTTCGAGCGGCTCGCCTCGGGCGACCAGTTCGGAAAGATCGTACTCACCACGTTCTGAAGTACTGCCCTCTGACGCAGAGATGATGATGCGTCAGTTCTGCTGCTGAGGTCTGCCGCCATGCGTGCGGTCGGAGCCTCATGGCGGCAGTTGTCGCTTCGTCCGCGCCTCGCCGATGTGCTGGCGGAGCACGGGGCGACGCACGAGGCGGTCACGCGCGCGCTGTACGGGGAGGGTGCCGGGGGAGCCGAGGGGCGGGCGAAGGCGGGGTAGGGATGTGGTGGACGTGCCGGGGGCAAGCCAGGTGGCATGCCCCCGGCCCTGCTCACTCCTTGGCGTCGGCGCCGTTCCGCAGGAGCGCGCCGATGTGGGCCGCCGCCGTCGACAGATGGCGGCGGGCCTCCACCAGCTGGTCCTCCGTGACGCCCCGGTCGCGGGCCGCGTCGCGGATGTCGTCCCGGAAGCGGTCGAGCAGGCGGTCCAGGTCGCGGGCCGGGTCGCCCGTCGTGCCCGTCTCCTTGCCCCAGTCGGGGTCGGCGGCCGCCGGTTCGGGCTTGGTGTACGGGGGCCGGCCGGTCGTCCCGGTGTAGCCGGCCAGGCGGCCGGTGATCTCGGCCAGCCCCTCCCGTACGCCGGTGGGCCAGTCACCCCGGGCGAAGTGCTCCTGGACCTGCCGGGCCGCGTTCTGCATCTGCTCGCGCGCCTTCTCCTGGGCCTCCTTGGCCTGGCGGCGCGCCTGCCGGGCGTCCTCGCGGGCACGGCGGGACTCGTCCTTCGCCCGGCGGGCCTGCTCCTTCCACTCCTGCTTGGCCTTGCGCACTTCCTCCTTGGCGGTGCGCCAGGCCTCGCTGTCGCCGAAGTCCGTGAAGTCACTGAAATCGCCGAACGGGGAGCCCCGGTCGCTCTTCGCGCCCGTTCCGGTGGCGGAGGTGTGCCGGGTCTCGCCGGCTGCCGCGCGCATCTCGCTGCGCAGTTTCCCCGCCGCGCCCCGCACGTCGTCCCGCATCTCGGCGGCCAGTTCGGAGACCGACTCGCGGATCTCCAGCTCCAGATCGGCCAGTTCGCCGCCGCGGTCCGCCAGTTCGGCGCGGCCCGCGTCGGTGATCGAGTAGACCTTGCGGCCGCCCTCGGTGGCATGCGTGACGAGACCCTCGGCCTCCAGCTTGGCCAGGCGTGGATAGACGGTGCCCGCCGACGGCGCGTACAGGCCCTGGAAACGTTCCTCCAGGATCCGGATCACCTCGTAGCCGTGACGGGGTGCCTCGTCCAGGAGTTTCAGCAGGTAGAGGCGGAGCCGCCCATGGGCGAATACGGAGGGCATGTCAGAGCACCTTTCCGGTCGACTCGGCGTCGTACGGATCGTCCTCGGCCGGCGGGCGGCGCAGCAGGGCTATCGACCCCGACACGGTCGTGGCACGCAGCGTCCCGGTGCCTGCGCCGAGCGTCCCGGTGATCCGCTTCGCACCCCACTGGCCGCCGACCCGCAGATCCTCGAAGCCGTTGGAGACGGCGCCGCTGGCCGTGTTCGCCTCGACCGTCGCGTCCGCCGGGTGCGGCAGCCGGATGGCGACCTCGCCGGAGATTGTGGTCAGCCGGATGTCCGTGGGCTTCCCCGTCGGGTCCAGGTCCAGCACCATGTTGCCGCTGACCGATTCGGCCCGTACCGCCGCCCCGGCGCCCTCGACGACCGTCAGATCGCCGGAGACCGACTTGAAGCGGAGCTCCCCGGTGACGGACTGGGCCTCCACATTGCCGGAGACCGTGTCCGCGCGGACCGTGCCGCCGAGGCCGACGAGCGTGGTGTCGCCGGTGATGCCGCGCACGTCCGTACGTCCCCGGATGCCCGAGACCAGCGCTCCGGCACCGACCGTGCCGAGCTCCACCGTCGACCCGACCGGCACAGTGAGCGAGACCACCGTGCTGCGGTGCCGCCCCTGGTGGTCGAACCACTTCAGGAAGCCGTGCCAGGGCAGGTCCTCGTAGGCGACCGTGAGGATGCCGTTCTCCTGCGTCACATTGAGCGGCGGGCCCTCGATCGCGGAGACCTCCAGCCGCGCGGTCGGCTCCTCGGTGCCGACGACGTTGACGGTGCCGTTGACGATGCGCACGCTGAGCGCCGTCACCGGGTCGTCGAAGGTGAGCTTCCGAGGCTCGACGATGGTCCACGTCGACACAGGCATGGATCTGACCTCCCAGGAGCACGCCATGACGCAACATATCGCGTCTCTTGAAGAACACGATATATCGCGGATCGAGGAAGTCAAGGGAGGATGGGGCGGCCCGGGGCGATCAAATGGCTCCACATATGGGCAAATTGCCCTACGGTGTGGGGCATGAACGCGACATCACCCGTGGGCGCGCTGCTGCTCTGCCGGGCCGAACCCGACTCCGTACGGCCGGTGGCCCATCTGCTGCGCGAACGCATGCTGCTCGCGCCCGCGGGTGACGGGTGGAGCGTCCTCGTGCCGGAGGGAAAGCCCTGGCAGGACGGGGGAGAAGGGGATCAGCCGGTCGACAGTGTGGTGGGCGGCTGGGCCACCGCGCTCGCGGTCGGCTCCACCTGGCCGGTTCTCGCGCTGTGGTGGGACGGCGACCGGGCCGGCTGCACGCTCGCGTCCGACTTCCGGCGGCCCGTCGGATACGTCTGGCTGGCGGACGGGACTCCGGCGGGTGAGGACGAGGCGATGCGTACGTTTGCCGCGCGACTCGGGCTCGACCCCGTCCTGGACATCCAGCGGCTCGAAACGCTGACCCGCCCGGATTCCGACGCGGACGCCCGTACCCGGCTGGGCGGCCTCCTCGCCGCACTCACCCGCATCGGACTGACCCTCCCGGCCGGCCTCGATCCCGGCGAACCCGCCGATCGGCTGCACGCCTCGGCCGACAGCAGGCCCGGAACGGAGCGGATCGCCTGGGCGGGCTGGTGCGACGCCGTGAAGATCGAACTCGACGCGGTCGAGAGCGGCAGACTCGGCCCGTGGCTGCGAGGCCCCAGGGCGCGTGCGCTCGCCACCGCCCAGCTCGCCGCGGGGGTACCGCTCGTCACCTGGGGGATCGGGCGCCGCAGCGGAGGGTGGGCGTTCGCGGGATCGCTGCTGATCGTGCACGGAGCACTCAGTCTTGCGTACGACCGGATCCGGGCCGAGAGTCACTGATCCGGGACGAGGGGGCTGATCCGGGCCGGCGGGGCCCGGCGGACGCGCCCCGGGCGTCGCCCTATTCCTCGTCCTCGTCGTCCAGTCGGGCCAGCCAGGTGGCGAGGCGCTCGACGGGCACCTCGAAATCGGGATTGAGGTCGACGAACGTACGCAGCTGCTCGGCGAGCCACTCGAAAGTGACCTCCTCCTCGCCGCGCCGCTTCTCCAGCTCCTCGATGCCACGGTCGGTGAAGTACATGGCGCAAGTTTAATGCCTGGCGACAGCCCTCAGGGGCCGGGAGCGCGGGCGCCGGGACCCTCGGCGGGGGCGACGGAATCCGGCCGGGAAACGTCCGAGAACCGGTGCGCCCGGCCCCGGCGTCCTGACGGATGTGCATCGCATCGATCGCGTACTGCCGTTAACCTGCGGGGAGTTCGGGGAACGGGGGTGTCATGAGTGACAGCGGGGCCCGTATTGCACGCATTGAGATGCCGGACGGCACACCGGTCTGGGCGCGCATCTCAGGGGCCGAGGAACTTGAGCGGCGGCCGGCCGGGAACGGGCTGTCCTACACGGACACCGGCTTCTCGGACTTCGCCGACCAGGTGCAGGCCCGGGTGGAGAGCCTGCAGGGGGTGGTGACCAGCGTCGCGCGGTCGCTCGCCGAGCCGCTGCGGGCCGTGCGGCCGGACGAGGTCAGCGTCGAATTCGGCATCGAGCTCACCGCCAAGGCCGGCAAGGTGGTCGGACTCCTCGCGGACGGGGAGGCCAAGGGCGCCATCAAGGTGACGCTCACCTGGAGCGGTGGCGGTCCGGCCGTCGAGCCGCCGATCACGCCGCAGGTGCCCGCGCAGGCCGCCGCGCCGCCCACGCCACCCATTCCGTCCGCCCCGCCCGCGCCCGTCGCCCCGCCCGCACCACCGGCGCCGCCGGGACCGGCGCCCGCGGGGTCCGCGCAGCCGGGGCCCGCGCGGTCCGACCCCGCGTCCCCGCCGTCGCACGCCCCCGCATCCGCGGACGATGCGTCCGCCGCAGCGTCCCCCGGCGCACCGGCGCACCCCGACGGTGCCGCGACCACCGACGGCGGCGGGTCATGACGCAGGAGACCGCCGGGGGCGCGGAAGGGGGTCCGGGGCCGGAGGAGGCTGCGCTCATGGACCTCGTGCGGGACGCCACCGTACGCATCCATCGCCGGGGGGACGGGTATGCCACTGACGGACCCGGCCCGGGCTTCCTGGGGAGTGGCTTTTTCATTGCCCCGAGCTGGGTCCTCACGTGCGCACATGTCGCCATGCAGGGGGCGAAGCGCGAGGTGAACGTGCTGTTCAGGACCGACCCCTACGACGCCGAACTGACCGAGGTCCCCGGCGTGGTGGTCGCCGCGCTGCCCGAGACCCGGCCGGCCGGCGCCCAGGGCTGGCCCGCGCCCGACCTCGCGCTCATCCAGCTGCGGCGGCCCGTCGAACACCCCTGTGTGTACGTCACCGAGCGCTCGGAGGCCATGCTCCGCGGCCGCAGGGTCCGCGTCGTGGGCTGGGCGCCCGCCCCGGGCGGCGGCCTGACGACGCTCAGTGGCGACTGCGAGGTGAAGGGCACCTTCGGCGGCTGGGCCGATGCCGACCAGCAGATCCGGCTCGCCGAGGCCGAGGCGTTCCGGCGGTGCGACGAACCCGACAGCCCCGCCATGCTTCAGGTCGCGATCCCACCGGCACTGCTCGGCCTGGACGTCGACAACTGGAAAGTGACCCCCGACGGGCTGCCGCTCGGAGCCGTACGCCCGGTCGTCGTCCGACGCTCGGCGCGGGAGCAGCCGCCGGACGACGACGTGGAAAGACTGCGCAGGGCCCGCTGGAACGGCACCCGGAACTCCTCGGCGCAGGCCGAAGTCATCGACTGCGAGGACGGAATGGGGGTACGCGTACCGGAGGTGGCGAGACTGCACACCCTGGCGTACGAGACCGTGCCGGTCCTCTGCCGGTACGGCGGCCGGCCGGACCCCGAGACCACGGCCGGACTGGTGCGGATCCTCGACGGCGGCTTCGGGGTGGCCCTGTGGCGGCGGACCGGGGAACCGGACGAGGTCTGCACCGAATTCCATCGGCGTGCCCTCAACACCGTCGCGGAGACCGCAGCCATGGAGCAGGCCGCGGTCGAGCATCTGCGCAGGGAGCGGGGTGAGAAGGACCTGGAGTTCCTGCGGGCCTCCAACGGCCTCGCCGCGGATCTCCGGGGGCTCGGCAGGTACGAGGACGCCCTGGAGATGTCGCAGCGACTGTTGAACTCCTACCGCGAAATCCTCGGCGAGGACTCCCGCACCATGGCCGCCCAGAACAACCTGGCCATTTCGCTCCGACTGCTCGGCCGCTACGAGGAATCGCGGGAGCTCAACCGGCGCACCCTGGACAAGCACCGGGACCGCCTGGGACACCGCCACGCCTTTACGCTGAGCTCCGAGATCAACTACTCGACCGATCTGCAGCTCCTGGGCCGGTACGCCGAGGCCGAGTCCCTCCAGAGTCAGAGCACCCGCAGGCACCGCACCGTCCTGGGCGAGGACAACCCGAAGACGCTCCTGTCCGAACACAATCTGGCCCTGTGCCGCTACCGCGGTGGTGACCGGACCGCAGCGGCGTCCCTCTTCACCCGCGTACTCGAGCGCAGCGAACGGGTGCTCGGCGAGGACGACCCCCTCACCATGATGTTCGCGGCCGGACAGAGCTGCTTCGCCCGCGAGCACGCGGACATCGACCAGGCGAGGGCAATAAGCGAACGCGTCGTCGACGGGTACGTACGGATGCTCGGCGAGACCCGTCCGTACGTAGCGGGGGTCCGTTCCAACCATGCCCTGATCCTGCGCAACGTCGGAGAGCGGGAGCAGGCGCACGTCCTGGGCGAGAACGCGCTCCTGGACACGACGCGCGCCGTCGGTGAGAACCACCCGTGGACCCTCGGCGTCGCCATCAATGCCTCGGCGCTGCGCAATCTCGTGGGTGATCCGGAGTCCGCGGCGGCCCTGACGGAATCGGTCGTCGCGCGTGCCGCCGAGGCACTCGGCCGTACCCATCCGCTCAGCCTGTCCGCCCGGATCGCGTACGCGGCGGATCTGCGCGGCACCCGGGACCGGCAGCGGGCCGACAAGGTGGAGAGCGAAGCGCTGGGCGACCTGGTCTCGACGCTGGGGGCACAGCACGTGCACACGGTCTCGGCGCGTTCGCGCAACCGGCCCTTCTGGGATTTCGAGCCGCAGCTGATCTGACGTCCTGCCGGAAACCTCCGGAAGCCGCCGCACCCCGTACACGCCGGAGGGCCCGGCCCCGCGATCACCTCGCGGGGCCGGGCCCTCCGTACGTACAGCCGCTGATCAGGCCTCGAAGACCTCGGCGACCAGCTGCGCCTGCTCGGCCTGGTGGCGCTTGGCCGAGCCGACCGCCGGGGACGAGCCGTGCGGCCGCGAGATGCGACGCAGGCGCTCACCGTGCGGGACGTCGGCGCCGACGGCCAGGTCCAGGTGGTCGATCAGGTTCAGGGCGATGAACGGCCAGGCACCCTGGTTGGCCGGCTCCTCCTGGGCCCAGAGGTACTTCTCGGCGTTCGGGTACTTGGCGATCTCGGCCTGCAGCTCGGCACCCGCCAGCGGGTACAGACGCTCCAGCCGGATGATGGCCGTGTCCTTGACGCCGCGCTTCTCGCGCTCGGCATCCAGGTCGTAGTAGACCTTGCCGGCGCAGAAGACGACCTTGCGGACCGCCTTCGGGTCGACCGAGTCGTCGCCGATCACCGGGCGGAAGCCGCCGGTGGTGAACTCCTCCGCCTTGGACGCCGCCGCCTTGAGGCGGAGCATCGACTTCGGGGTGAAGACGACCAGCGGCTTGTGGTGCGGGTTGTGCACCTGCCACCGCAGGAGGTGGAAGTAGTTCGACGGGAGCGTCGGCATGGCGACCGTCATGTTGCTCTGCGCGCACATCTGGAGGAAGCGCTCCGGGCGGGCGGACGAGTGGTCCGGGCCCTGGCCCTCGTAGCCGTGCGGCAGGAGCAGCGTGACGCCCGAGGTCTGGCCCCACTTCTGCTCGGCCGAGGAGATGAACTCGTCGACGACGGTCTGCGCGCCGTTGACGAAGTCACCGAACTGGGCCTCCCAGATGACCAGCGACTCCGGGCGGGCCAGCGAGTAGCCGTACTCGAAGCCCATCGCCGCGTACTCGCTGAGCAGCGAGTCGTAGACGTTGTAGCGGGCCTGGTCGTCGGAGAGGTAGAGCAGCGGGGTGTAGTCCTCGCCGGTCACCTGGTCGACGAGGACCGCGTGGCGCTGGCCGAAGGTGCCGCGGCGGGTGTCCTGGCCGGCGAGCCGGACCGGGGTGCCCTCCATCAGCAGCGAACCGATGGCCAGGGTCTCGCCCATGCCCCAGTCGATCGTGCCGGTCTCCACCGAGGCGGCACGGCGCTGCATCTGCGGCATCAGGCGCGGGTGGACCGTGATCCGCTCCGGAATGTTGACCTGGGACTCGGCGATCCGCTTCACGACCTCCGCGGAGACCGCGGTGGTGACGGCGACCGGGAACTCGGGCTTCGCTTCCGGGACATGGGTCTGAGCCGGGGACGAGGTGGCTTCGCGGACCTCCGCGAAGACCTTCTCCAGCTGGCCCTGGAAGTCCTGGAGCGCCTGCTCGGCCTCTTCCAGCGTGATGTCGCCTCGACCGATGAGGGACTCGGTGTAGAGCTTGCGCACCGAGCGCTTCTTGTCGATCAGGGTGTACATCTGCGGGTTGGTGAACTCCGGGTTGTCGCCCTCGTTGTGACCGCGGCGGCGGTAGCAGATGAGGTCGATGACGACGTCCTTGTTGAACGCCTGCCGGAACTCGAAGGCCAGCCGGGCCACCCGGACGACGGCCTCGGGGTCGTCACCGTTGACGTGGATGATCGGCGCCTCGATCATGCGCGCCACGTCGGTGGCGTACATCGAGGAGCGGGAGGACTCCGGGGCGGCGGTGAAGCCGACCTGGTTGTTGATCACCACGTGCACGGTGCCGCCGGTGCGGTAGCCGCGCAGCTGCGACATGTTGAGCGTCTCGGCGACGACGCCCTGGCCCGCGAAGGCCGCGTCGCCGTGGAGCGCGACGGGCAGGACCGTGAAGTCCGTGCCGCCCTTGTTGATGATGTCCTGCTTGGCGCGGGCGATGCCCTCGAGGACCGGGTCGACCGCCTCCAGGTGGGAGGGGTTGGCGGCCAGCGAGACCTTGATCTGCTCGCCGTCCAGACCGGTGAAGGTGCCTTCGGCGCCCAGGTGGTACTTGACGTCGCCGGAGCCGTGCATCGACCGCGGGTCGAGGTTGCCCTCGAACTCCCGGAAGATCTGCGCGTACGACTTGCCGACGATGTTCGCCAGGACGTTCAGACGGCCGCGGTGGGCCATGCCGATGACGACCTCGTCGAGGCGGGCCTCGGCGGCGGAGTCGATGACCGCGTCGAGCAGCGGGATGACGGACTCGCCGCCCTCCAGCGAGAACCGCTTCTGGCCGACGTACTTGGTCTGCAGGAACGTCTCGAACGCCTCGGCGGCGTTGAGGCGGCGCAGGATCCGCAACTGCTCCTCGCGCTCCGGCTTGGGGCGCGGACGCTCCACCCGGTCCTGGAGCCACTTGCGCTGCTTCGGGTCCTGGATGTGCATGAACTCGATGCCGGTGGTGCGGCAGTACGACTCACGCAGCACACCGAGGATGTCGCGGAGCTTCATCAGCGTCTTGCCGGCGAAACCGCCGACCGCGAAGTCCCGCTCCAGGTCCCACAGGGTGAGGCCGTGCTCGGTGATGTCCAGGTCGGGGTGCTTGCGCTGGCGGTACTCCAGCGGGTCGGTGTCGGCCATGACGTGGCCGCGGACCCGGTAGGAGTGGATCAGCTCGAAGACCCGCGCGGCCTTGGTGACATCGTCGTCGTGCGAGGCGTCGATGTCCTTGAGCCAGCGGACCGGCTCGTAGGGGATGCGCAGCGCCTTGAAGATCTCGTCGTAGAACTCGTTCTCGCCGAGCAGGAGCTGGGACACGATCCGCAGGAACTCGCCGGAGGCGGCGCCCTGGATGACGCGGTGGTCGTACGTCGAGGTCAGGGTCATGACCTTCGAGATGCCCAGCTTGTTCAGCGTGTCCTGGGAGGTGCCCTGGAACTCCGCCGGGTAGTCCATCGCGCCGACACCCATGATGAGACCCTGTCCGGGCATCAGGCGGGGCACCGAGTGGACGGTGCCGATGCCGCCGGGGTTGGTCAGCGAGGCGGTGACTCCGGTGAAGTCGTCCATGCCGAGCTTGCCGATGCGGGCGCGGCGGACGATGTCCTCGTACGCCTGCCAGAACTCGAAGAAGTTGAGCGTCTCGGCCTTCTTGATGGCCGCGACGACCAGCTGGCGGTCGCCGCTCGGCTTCACCAGGTCGATGGCCAGACCGAGGTTGACGTGTTCCGGCTTGACCAGGGTCGGCTTGCCGTCCTTCTCCGCGAAGGAGTGGTTCATCGACGGCATGGCCTTGAGGGCCTGCACCATCGCGTACCCGATGAGGTGCGTGAAGGAGATCTTCCCGCCGCGGGCGCGCTTGAGGTGGTTGTTGATGACGATGCGGTTGTCGAAGAGCAGTTTCACCGGAACGGCGCGGACGGACGTGGCCGTCGGCAGTTCCAGGGAGGCGTTCATGTTCTTCGCCACGGCCGCGGACGGGCCGCGCAGCGTCACGTACTCGGGGCCCTCGGCGGCCGTGGCCGGGGCCGCCTTGGCGGGCGCGGCGGCCTTCGCGGCCGGAGCGGCGGGCGCGGCCGGAGCAGCCGGTGCAGCCGGTGCGGCGGGTGCGGCCGGGGTCACCGGGGCAGCGGCCGCCGGCCTCGCCGGGGCGGCGGCCGGAGCCTCCGCCGGAGCGGCAGCCGCGGCGTGATCGGTCCGGGCCGGTGCGATGGCGGCCGGGGCCACCGCAGCCCCCGCGGCTGCGGCGCCGGGAACGGGCTTGTCCGCCGTGCCGGAGGTACCCGGCTTGTAGTCGGCGAAGAAGTCCCACCAGGCGCGATCGACCGAATTGGGATCCTGGAGGTACTGCTGGTAGATCTCGTCGACGAGCCACTCATTGGGGCCGAAAGCTGCAGCCGGGCTCGTGCCCGGGCTGGCTTGGTCGGTCGAGATGCTTGAGTTACTGGGGGACTGAGACGACACGGCGGCAACCGCCCTCTTCCGCTTCACAAGGTGATGGACAGCGGAAATCAAGGCTACGCCTCCCTGACCGTTCCATGCAGACCGGGCCGGTCTTCGTCGTGCAAGTCACATCAAAGAGCGGGTTTCGACGCAGGAAATGGCGGGAAACAAGCATAGTTCCGCTTCAGTCCGGGTACGCGAGGCCGTGGCTACGGCCACGTGGACCGTATCCCCCTCGTGGGACGACACGTAGAACGCGCCCTTCCGGTTCGAACCCTATGTCAACCGCGTGGCTGAGGGATCCCCGGAAGAGTGACTTGGATCCGGCAGCCGCGAGCTGATTCAGCCACTCCGATGCGGCCGCCGTGCAGATCCACCGCCCAGCGGGCGATCGCGAGCCCCAGACCCGTACCGCCGTCGCTGCCCGGACCGTGCGGGGACGGCACCTCACCCCGGTTGAAACGCTCGAAGACCCGGTGCCGCTCGGACTCGGGGATGCCCGGACCCTCGTCCAGGACCTCCAGATCCAGCGACTCCGGCTGCGCGCCGCGCCGCGCCCGCACCGTGACCCGGCCGTGCGGCGGGCTGTGCTTGACAGCGTTGTCGATCAGATTGGCCACCACCTGGTGGAGCCGCTCCGCGTCCGCATGCGTGGTCAGCTCGGGCGGCGACACATCCAGATGCAGATGTACGTCCTTGCGGCTGTGGTTCCCGGAGCCGGAGGAGAGCCGGCGGTGCGAGGAGGCCAGGTTCGCTTCCTTCAGCACGCCCGAGAGATACGGCCACACCTCGAAGCGGCGGGCCTTCAGGGTGACCACCCCGTGGTCCAGCCGGGAGAGGTCCAGCAGCGTCTCCACCAGCCTGCCGAGTCGCTCCGTCTGTTTGAGCGCCGTGTGCATCGTCTCCGGATCGGCCGCGGAGACCCCGTCCACGACGTTCTCCAGCACCGCTCTCAGCGCCGCGATCGGCGTACGCAGCTCGTGCGAGACGTTGGCCACCAGCTCCTTGCGGTGCCGGTCCACAGCCTCCAGATCGTCCGCCATGAGGTTGATCGTCTGCGCCAGGTCGCCGAGCTCGTCACGCCGGTCGGCGCCCCTCACCCGTCTGGTGTAGTCGCCGTGCGAGATCGACCGGGCGACCTTCGTCATCTCGTCCAGCGGCGCCGTCAGACCGTGCGCCACGAACTGCGTGATCAGCAGCGTCGCGATCACCGAGAACACGGTGATGAACCGCAGCTCGGTCCTGGTGCGCACCGCCACCATCAGAAGCCCGGTCGTGATGAACACCGAGACCACGACGAGCGTGCCGAGCTTGGCCTTGACCGAGAAGGGACGCAGCCGGGAGCCGGGCCGGGTCATGGCGCCGGGGTCTCCAGGGCGTAACCGACACCGTGCACGGTGCGGATCCGCTCCGCACCGATCTTCCGGCGCAGCGCCTTGATGTGGCTGTCGACAGTACGGGTGCCGGAGGCGTCCGCCCAGTCCCAGACCTCCGCGAGCAACTGCTCCCGGGAGAGCACCGCGCGCGGTGTGCCGGCCAGGCAGACCAGCAGATCGAACTCGGTCGGTGTGAGGTGGACGTCCTCGGCACGCACCCGCACCCGGCGCTGCGCGTGGTCGATCTCCAGCTCGCCGAGGCGCAGGATGCCAGTGCGCGGTGTCACCGCGGCCAGTGCGGCACGCTCCACCCGGCGCAGCAGGACATGCACCCGGGCGGCCAGCTCACGCATCGAGAACGGCTTGGTCATGTAGTCGTCCGCGCCGACACCGAGGCCGACCAGCATGTCGGTCTCGTCGTCCCGGGCGGTCAGCATCAGCACGGGCACCGGCCGGGTGGCCTGCACCCGACGGCACACCTCCAGGCCGTCGAAGCCCGGCAGCATGATGTCGAGCACCATCAGGTCGGGCTGCCAGGACTCGGCCGCGTCGACGGCAGCGGGGCCGTCGAGCGCGGTCTGCACCAGGAAGCCCTCGGCCCGCAGGCGGGCGGAGATGGCATCGACGATCGTCGCGTCGTCCTCGACCACCAGCACCCGGCGCTGCGCGCCCGGGGTCGCCGCGACACCGTTGTGGGTGGTGTGTGTGTGTTCCATCGCCCCGCCCCTGCCCGTTCTCGCGGGGGCCATTCCCCCGGACGCACGGTCTTCGCTTGTGAATTTCGTGGGTGATCCCGTTTGCCGCTCAGCAGCGTAAAGCCACCGGACGGCCCCCGGCTACGCACGGTGCAACGGCACGGGAACGGGTTGGACGCGACGAGAAGGCGGAGTGTCTGCCTTGTGGCGCGTGGCCCCCGGGCGTCCGGGGGCCACGCATACCCGGTGGGGGGACTTCAGGCGGTCCGAAGTGCGAGATGAACCACGTCGGGCACACCTCGGGCAACATGCACCTCTTCCGTCCTAACGCCGCTGAATCCGGCATTCCGCAAGGCCTGTTCGAAGTGGGTGGATGGTTGCGCGGACCAGACCGCGAGTACTCCGCCCGGATTCAGCCGCTCCCGGCAGTCGGCGAGACCGGCGGGCGAGTACAGGCTGCCGTTGTCGTCGGTGACGGTCCAGTCCGGTCCGTTGTCGATGTCCAGGCACAGCGCGTCGTAACGGTCCGTAGTCGTGTGGAGGTACGCAATCAGATCCTTCGCCAGGATCTCGGCCCGCGGATCGGCGAGCGCGGCACCGGTGATCCGGGCCAGCGGGCCACCCCGGTGCCAGTCGATGATCGCCTGCTCCCGCTCGACGACCGCGATCCGCCCCCAGCGCGGCTCGGCCGCCGCGTGGGAGAGGGAGAAGCCGACCCCGAGACCGCCGATCAGCACCGCCGGGTCCGGCCGCCCGGCGGGCAGCGCGGCAAGCGCCGCGTCGATCAGCAGCCGCTCGGAGCGACCGTCCGCGGTGTCCATCAGGAAGCAGCCGTTGGCGATGATCTCGAAGTCGTCACCCCGCTCCCGCAGGACGACCTCCCCGTACGGCCCTTCGCGGCGGTCGAGCGTGACGGGGCTGTGGGCGGTGCGGCGGTCGGCGGTGGGCATGTCCTCGGTCTCCGGTAGAGGGTGGGTGAGTCCCTGCCATCCTCGCCCGGCCGCGCGGCCGGGACCAGCGAATTGCCGGATCCGTACGGGGCGCGGGGAGGCGAAAGGCGTGGTCACAGGAGAGGGGTGCAGAGGCAGGCGACGAAGAAGCCCATGTCGTTGCGTTCGAGTTCGCTGACAGGGTGCCGGTGCCGAAGAGGAGGATGCCGACCCCGTCGATCAGGTCGGACGAGGCGTCGAGTGCGGCCTCGACGGAGCGGGCGGCGGCCCGGTCGGCCTCGGTCGGTTCGGCGCGCAGGGCCGGCAGCAGATCCAGGTCCGAGACGCCGGGAATGGCCGTGCCCCGAGGAATGCTGCCGTAGAGGTAGGCGCTGTGCAGCCGCGTGGCGTCGAACGCATCGGTGATCCGGGAGCGGGCCGCCTCGACCGCGGGGGCCAACGCTGCCGGTACGCGGCTCAGTGAGCCCTCGCGTCTGATCGTCTCGTCCTCGGCGAGGCCTCTGTCGAGCTCTGTGTCACCCATACGGGCACTCTTCCCCGGAGTGCGGCGCGGCCGCGAGCGGTTTTCGCAGGTGACGGACGGGTGGAAGAAGATCGCTGAGAGCGAACACAGCCCCGGGAACATGCAGTCGCTCAGGAGCATTGAGTCTGCATAGCTCAACTTGAGTGCCGAAGGGGAGATCATGGCTACTGAGTCCAACGCGGTCACGCCGCTCACCTTGCCTGTGCTGCCACTCGACGACGAGGTGGTGCTGCCCGGAATGGTGGTTCCTCTGGACCTGTCCGACACCGATGTCCGGGCCGCCGTCGAGGCCGCTCAGGCCGCCGCCCGTCCGGGTGGCGGCAAGCCCGAGGTGCTGCTGGTGCCGCGGATCGACGGGACCTACACCGGGACCGGTGTACTCGGCACCGTCGAGCAGGTCGGCCGGCTCTCCGACGGAGACCCGGGCGCCCTCATCCGCGGCCGTGACCGCGTGAGGATCGGTGCCGGAACCACCGGACCCGGGGCCGCGCTCTGGGTCGAGGGGACCCGCGTGGACGTCTCGGCTCCCGAGCTGCTCCCCGGCGCCGCCGCCGAGCTGGTCAAGGAGTACAAGGCCCTCGCCACCAGCTGGCTGAAGAAGCGCGGCGCCTGGCAGGTCGTGGACCGGGTCCAGCAGATCGACGACATCTCCGCACTCGCCGACAACTCGGGATACTCACCGTTCCTCACCACCACCCAGAAGGTGCAGCTCCTGGAGACCGCCGACGCGGTCGCCCGGCTGAAACTCGCCATCCAGTGGCTCGGCGAACACCTCGCCGAACAGGACGTCGCCGAGTCCATCGCCAAGGACGTCCAGGAGGGCGTCGACAAGCAGCAGCGCGAGTTCCTGCTGCGGCGCCAGCTGGAAGCCGTACGCAAGGAGCTGTCCGAGCTCAACGGCGACGCGGAGGACGAGTCCGACGACTACCGGGCGCGCGTCGAGTCCGCCGATCTTCCCGAGCGCGTCCGTGAGGCCGCGCTCAAGGAGGTCGGCAAGCTGGAGCGCTCGTCCGACCAGAGCCCCGAGGGCTCCTGGATCCGAACCTGGCTGGACACCGTCCTCGAACTGCCGTGGACCGAAAGGACCGAGGACGCGTACGACATCCGAGCGGCCAAGGAGATCCTCGACGCCGAGCACGCGGGCCTGGAGGACGTGAAGGAACGGATCACCGAGTACCTCGCGGTGCGCAAGCGCCGTGCCGAACGCGGCCTCGGGGTCGTGGGCGGGCGTCGGGGCGGTGCGGTGCTGGCCCTCGTCGGACCGCCCGGCGTCGGCAAGACGTCCCTCGGTGAGAGCGTCGCGCACGCCATGGGCCGCACGTTCGTCCGTGTCGCGCTCGGCGGTGTGCGGGACGAGGCGGAGATCCGAGGCCACCGGCGTACGTACGTCGGTGCGCTCCCCGGACGCATCGTCCGCGCCATCAAGGAGGCCGGTTCCATGAACCCGGTCGTCCTGCTCGACGAGATCGACAAGGTCGGCTCCGACTTCCGCGGCGACCCGGCCGCGGCGCTCCTCGAAGTCCTCGACCCGGCGCAGAACCACACCTTCCGTGACCACTACCTGGAGGTCGAACTCGACCTCAGCGACGTCGTCTTCCTGGCCACCGCCAATGTCCTGGAAGCCATCCCGGAGGCGCTGCTCGACCGTATGGAGCTGGTGAGGCTCGACGGCTACACCGAGGACGAGAAGGTCGTCATCGCCCGTGACCACCTGCTCCCGCGCCAGCTGGGGCGGGCCGGTCTGGAGAAGGGCGAGGTGACGCTCGACGAGTCAGCCCTGCGCAAGCTGGCCGGCGAGTACACCCGTGAGGCGGGCGTACGCAACCTGGAGCGGGCCGTCGCCCGGCTGCTCCGCAAGGTCGCGGCCCAGCACGAACTGGGCGACCGGGATCTCCCGTTCACCGTCACCGACGAGGACCTGCGGGGTCTCGTCGGACGGCCGCACCACGTCCCCGAGTCCGCCCAGGACCCGGCCGAGCGCCGCACCGCGGTGCCGGGCGTGGCGACCGGACTCGCGGTGACCGGGGCCGGTGGTGACGTGCTGTTCGTCGAGGCGTCGCTGGCCGACCCGGAGACCGGCGCGGCCGGACTGACCCTCACCGGTCAGCTCGGCGACGTCATGAAGGAGTCCGCGCAGATCGCGCTGAGCTTCCTGCGCTCGCACGGCGCCGAGCTGGAACTGCCCGTCGCCGACCTCAAGGACCGGGGAGCGCATATCCACTTCCCGGCGGGCGCGGTGCCCAAGGACGGTCCGAGTGCCGGTATCACGATGACGACGGCGCTGGCCTCGCTGCTCTCCGGACGGCTGGTCCGTACGGATGTGGCGATGACGGGTGAGGTGTCGCTGACGGGACGGGTGCTGCCGATCGGCGGGCTGAAGCAGAAGTTGCTGGCCGCCCACCGGGCCGGTATCACCACCGTGGTGATCCCCAAGCGGAACGAGGCCGATCTGGACGACGTCCCGGCCGAGGTCCTGGAGAAGCTGCAGGTCCACCCGGTGACGGATGTCCGCCAGGTGCTGGAGATCGCCCTCGCCCCGGCCACGGCCAGGGCGGAGGAGAGGATCCCGGCCGCGGCGTGAGCGCCATGGCGTGACGGGCGTGGCATGACGTGCGCGGCCGGTCGGACGGCCCGCGCCACCCGAAAGGGCGGTGCGGGCCGTTCCGCTTGTCCGGATACGGGAACGTGCTGTTCCGCGTCCGGGCGGGGCGCGGAAAAGCCACGCTGCTGCCGCGGTTCGTAGGCCGGACCGCCGTTCCCGTGGACGCCGTGGTGCGGCCGGTCGGCGAGGGGCGGTTCGCGAGGCGTGCGGGAGCCCCGGTGACGGGGTGCGTCACCGGGGCTCCGGGGAGCGGAGGCTCAGCCGTTGGCGAGTGCCTGTACGCGGTCGAGAGCGCCGTTGAAGTGGTTGTGGTCGCCGACGTAGGGGCCGGACGACGTGTACTGCCAGATCGTGTAGTAGCCCCAGCCGGCCGGGAGCGTGCCGGCCGTGGTGTCGTAACGGGCCACCCACAGCGGGTTGGTGGTGCCGAAGCCCGCGTTGTTCCCGGTGCAGGTCGTCCACCAGCTGGTCGCGGTGTAGATGACCGCGTCACGCCCGGTGCGCGCCTTGTACGTGTTCACGAAGTCGCGGATCCAGGAGACCATGCCGGCCTGCGTCTTGCCGTAGCACTGCGCGCCGTACGGGTTCCACTCGATGTCGAGCACGCCGGGCAGCGTCTTGCCGTCCCTCGACCAGCCGCCCCCGTGGTCCACGAAGTAGTTGGCCTGGGTGGCGCCGCTCGTGGTGTCCGGGGTGGCGAAGTGGTACGCACCGCGGATCATGCCGACGTTGTACGAGCCGTTGTACTGCTGCGCGAAGTAGGGATTCGTGTAGTACGTGCCTTCGGTGGCCTTGGTGTAGGCCCACCGGACGCCGCTGTTCCAGAGAGTCGCCCAGTCGACGTTGCCCTGGTGACTGCTGACGTCCACGCCTTCCGTCTGGGCGACAAGCGTTTCGTGCGGCAGGCCGCCCTGGCCGTCGTGGGCGATGACGCCCATGCCCATCGTGGCCGACCCGCGCGCGGGCTTCTTGGCGGCGACCGTGGGGGAGTCGGCCGCGATGGCCGCGCCGGGCAGGGTGAGCAGAAGCGAAAGTGCTGCGAGGAGGGTTCCCAGTGCCGCCAGGCGTGAGCGGCGGGTCGTTCCGGATCCGGATCTGTGCACGGACATGTGCGTGCCTCCGAGGCCTCGGTGGGGGGATCTGCAGACCCAGGGGGGCGGCTCGGCGCACCCCCTGCGACATGTCATGGTGTGGACATGTCAGTAATGACGCTACGCACGTAGACCCGCGCGCGGAAGAGGGCCTGGGCGGTGCCGTTGGTCTACGCCTGCGAAATACTGGCGGAGCTGCGGCGATGACCGGCGGCGAGAGAAATTTTCAGCGGCAGGAAAGCTCATGAGGGGTGTTGACGTGCACGGGAGCGAAAGCGGTAGTGAACCCGGCGCGACCGGAGGAAGTGGTGTGGACCACGAATTCCTGGCACTGGAGCGGGAATTGGCTGTCTTTCTGCGTCGCGCGCGGGCCAGTTCCGGTGAGATGGCCCGGGAGGTCCATCCCGAGCTGGAGGCCGCGGCGTACGGACTCTTCGTACGGCTGGAGTCGGTGGGGCAGCAGCGGGCCACCGATCTCGCCGCGTACTTCGGCGTCGGGAAGGCGACCATGAGCCGTCAGCTGCGCGCCCTGGAGGAGCTCGGACTGGTGGCGCGCGAGCCCGATCCGGCCGACGGGCGGGCCTTCCTCGTCCATCTCACCGACGAGGGGCTTGCGCGCTTCCGCAGCGTCCGCGACGCGCGCCGCGACCGGTACGTGAGCAAGCTCGCCGACTGGGACCGGACCGAGGTGGCGGAATTGGCACGGCTGCTGCACCAGTTGAACGCGCGGGCCGAGGACTGACGCCGGCCGGGCCCGACCCCGGGCCGGCCGGGCATCCCCGGGTGCCCTCCGGCCCCCGCCCCGCGGAAACCGCCCACGCCGCCGGCGCGGGCCGACCCCGCACCCGGGTGGCCTACAGCACCACGTAGACCGCCGTCGCGTCGTCGTGCGTCTTGCCGCGCCGCAGATGCGCACGCTCCGTGTCCGCGTCCTCCAGGGCCCTGACCCGGTCGATCAGCCCCTGTGTGCCCTCCTTGTGGAGCACCGCGAGGCAGGCCGCCCAGTCGCCCTCGTGGAACATCTCCGTCCAGCGGCTCGCCCCGTCCGTCAGCGCGGCCACCGCCCGCACCTCGGTGAGCGGCGTCCGCCCGGTCACGGCGCGGACCGCCACCCCGGGGTCGGCGGCGGCGGTGAAGAAGCCGCCCTCCTTGTTGCGTACCTGCGAATCGGCGATCGCCTCGGTGGCCAGCGAGCCCGGCGGCAGCCGGTCGAGCCGGTCGTCGAGCAGCGCGCGCACCGTTCCGTCCGGCGACTCGAACAGTAGTACGGAGTCGGAGAGCACCAGGTGCTCGATCTCTTCCCCGTCCCAGCGCACCACGACGACGGTCGCCTGGGGAGTGCGTACGTGAGAAAGGTCACACAGGGTGCGATGTGTGTCGGCGGTGCGCCGGATGGACTCGGCGAGGATCTCGGTGAGCGTCAGATCCCGCCGCGAACCCGACAGTTCGACCAGCGATCCGCCCAGCCGCGCGGTGAACCAGGGCACGGAGTGCGCACAACCGTCGTCCCCCCGTGGCGGAGTGACTCCGTCGAGCAGGACCAACGTGCCGCCCCCGCCGGAAGCGGGAAGCGCGGTGGCTGTCCAGTCCTCGTTGGGGCGCTCGGGGCTACCGGGGGCCGAGGCGAGTTCGATGCGCATACGGCCAGTCTGCACGACGCCTTCACGGGGCCTGCACGATCGTGGCGTTGGGCCGTACCAGCAGGTCAGTGGGGAGGCTTGAGCGGAAGGAGTGGCTCCGCGACGGGTGCGGGCGGGCATCCTGCCAAAGCCCGGGCGGAAGTTCCAGCCGATGGCCCAGGTGTGGGCTGCGGCGCCCGGGGGGAGACTTGTTCGTCAACTCTGGAGTGATGTTCACTCGTTCAGGTGGCGGAGCGGTTGATGCGCGCCCCCCTCTCAAAAGCACTGGAATGGTCGGAAGCCGTACCAGGGTCGGGGTGTCCTTCCACATATGACCGTGCGTCACCTCTGCTTCAAGGGTGGACGAGTCAAGATTGCGAGCACCGGTGCAGAAGAAGCGGCCTCGGAGCAAGGGCAGCGAGCAAAGCAGTGCCGGGGCGACACTCCCGGAGCCGAGCGGAAGTGAGCCGACCCGGCGCACCGTCCGCGTACGCAGCCGGCTGGTCGCCGGCGTCGCGGTCGTCGGCATCACCGTCATCGCCGCGGGCGCGCCCGCGGCCCTCGGCGCCTCCACCGAACTGACCGAGTCCCAGCGGCTGGTCACCCTTGCCCAGCTGAACCAGCAGGCGGTGGCCCTCGCCCACTCCCTCGCGGACGAGCGCGACGAAGTCACCGCCTATATCGCGGGTGGCCGGGACGGGAAGTCCGACGCGAAGAGCGACGGCCCCAGCGCCCGCGTCGACCAGCAGATCGACGAGATCCGCGACACGGCTCCCGCCGCGCTGCGTCGCGATCTCTCCACGATCCCCTCCCTGCGCCGCACCGCCCTCACCGGCAAGGGCTCGGCACTCGCCGCCCACGAGGCGTACTCCGAGGTCATCGCCAAGCTCCACGATCTCGCCGACGACCTCGCCGAGAAGACCCCGCCGCGGGCCGCGGAGGCCACCCGTGCGCCCCTCGCCCTCGGTCGGGCCGCCGATCAGGCCTCCGCCACCCGCGGGCTGCTGATCGCCGCGCTCTCCGTGCCCCGCAAAGAGGCCACGTTCCCGCAGACCGACCCGTTCACCGGGCTGCCCGTCCAGACCCAGGACGAGGGCAGCAGCGAGGACGACCGCAACCGTGACGCGCTGAGCGCCGCCGCCCAGCAGGCCAGGGTCCGCGAGCTCTCCTCGCTCGCCGACTTCGACCAGGCCGCGGGCAGCACCGCCCGCGAGAAGCTCTCCTCCACTGTCACCGGGCCCGAGGTCAACCGCGCGGAGAAGTACCTCGCCGCCCTCACCGACCGTCCCGAGCTGTCGGACACCGACCAGAAGGCCGACCGGAAGAAGGTCGAGGCGGCACTCTCCGCCCGCGTCGACCGGATGCGCAGCGTCGAGTCCGCCCTCGGCACCGACCAGGTGCGACGCCTGGAGCAGTTGCGCGACGACGATGTCACCGCTCTCGAACTGCGCATCGCGCTCCTCGGCGGCTGTCTGCTGGTCGCCGTCGGCGTCTCCACCGCCGTGGCCCGTACGCTGACCCAGCCGCTCGCCGTCCTGCGGATCGGCGCCGCCCGCCTCGCCGCGGAGCCCGCCACCGCCGAGCCGGTCCGCTACACCGGCCGCAACGACGAGTTCGCCCAGGTCGTTCGATCCCTCAACGCCCTGCACGGCAAGCTGCACGGGCTGCTCCACGAGTTCAACGGCCGGTTCGAGAATCTGGAGAACGAGCGCGGCGAACTGATCGCCGGACGCAAGGCCCTCACGCTCCAGTGTGCCGAACTCCAGGTCCGCACCGCCGATCTGACCGCCCAGCTGGAGCGGCTGGGGAACACGGTCCATCACACCTTCGTCAACCTCTCGCTGCGCACCCTCGGCCTCGTCGAGCGCCAGCTCGGCGTCATCGAGAGCCTGGAGGATCGCGAGCAGGACCCGGAGCGGCTCGCCACCCTCTTCAAGCTCGACCACATGGCCACGGTCATGCGGCGCCACAGCGAGAACATGCTGGTCCTCGCGGGCGCCGAGCACGGCCACGGGCACTCCGGCCCGATCCCGCTGGTCGATGTGTTGCGTGCGTCCGTCAGTGAGATCGAGCGGTACGAACGGGTCACCATCCAGTCCCTGCCGCCGCACGCCCAGATCGCCGGTTTCGCCGCCGACGACCTCAGCCACCTGGTCGCCGAACTCCTGGAGAACGCGACCTCCTTCTCGCCGCCCGACTCGCATGTCGAGCTCTCCGGCTGGCTGCTGGAGACCGGCGAGGTGATGCTCTCCGTGCAGGACGAGGGCATCGGCATGTCGTCCGTACGGATGGGTGAGCTCAACGCCCGCCTGGCCGACCCGTCCTCGTTCGAGGCGGGCGAGCAGAGCGCCGACGGCGCGGGCCTCGGACTCCAGGTGACGTCGCTGCTCGCGGCGCGCCACGGGGTGCGGGTCCAGCTGCGCGAGCACGAGGGCAGCGGGGTGACGGCGGTCGTCGTGCTGCCGCAGTCGCTGCTGCCGAAGGCGCCGCCCGGCGCCACGCCGCCGCCCGTGACCGTGCCCGGGGACGCGCCCGCGCTGAACCTGCCCGGATCGGTCGCCGAGGCCAACTCCAATGCCCTGCCGGGCCGGACGCTCACGCTGCCCGGCGACCCGCTGATCGCCGCCGCCGAGCGGGCGATCCGCGAGTCGGCACCGGACCCGGCCCAGGCGGAGGCACCCGCTCCGACGGCGGCGCCCGCCCCGGCGGAGGTGCTTGCTCCGGCGGACGGGCCCGCTCCGACGGTGGCGCCCGCTTCGATGGAAGCGCCCACTCCGGCGGAACCCGAGCCGGTCGCCCCCGACGAGTCCGAGTCCGAGACCACGATGCGGGTCCGGCTCCCGGAGCTCCGGGATGTCCCCGTGGCTCAGCCGGTCCCGTCGGCCGGACCGGCCCACGAGACCCCGGTGACCCCCAACCCGTACGCCATCGGCCCCGACCGCCATGAGCGCACCGCGGACGAGACCCCGGAGCCCTTCACCGCCCCGGCTCCTTCCCCGGCGCCCGCCGCCGAGACCCTTCCCGGCCCCCGGCAGCCGGAGCCGCAGGCCGAACGCATCACCGACAAGGGCCTTCCCAAGCGCACCCCCAAGGTCGTCAGGCCCGCCGACGCCCCCACCGCCGAGCGCAAGGGCAGCCTGGACAAGAACGAGCTGCGCCGCCGCCTCGGCGGTTTCCACCAAGGGGCGAAGGACGGCCGCCGCGACGTCGAGGCGGAGATCGCCGACGGTGCCGTCACCGCACAGACCGAGCGGGCAGACCGTTTCGGCGGTCGAACCGATGAGACGGGGGACACAGTCGAGGAGGCACGCAGTTGACTGCGCCCAGCACATTCGGGCTGAGCACCGAGGCCCGGAACCTTCACTGGTTGCTGAGCAATCTCGTGGAGGAGGTGCCAGGGGTCCATTCGGTCACCGTTGTCTCGTCCGACGGACTGATGCTGCTCTCCTCCGACCCCGGCCGCCGGACAGCCGCAGCGACCGGCGGCCTGCAGGACGGCCCCCGAGGCTCCAGCGCCGACCTGGCGACCATCGTCTCCGGCATCGGCTCCCTCACCATCGGCGCCGCGAAACTAATGGACGGCGGCGGCGTCAAGCAGACCATGGTCGCCATGGACGAGGGCAGCCTCTTCGTCATGTCGATCAGTGACGGTTCGCTGCTCGGCGTGCACGCCACCCCCGACTGCGACATGAGCGTCATCGCGTACCACATGGCGCTCTTCGTCGGCCGTGCCGGACACGTACTCACCCCCGAACTCCGCAGTGAACTGCGCAAATCGATGGAGAGCGCCCAGTGACGCCCGCCGCTGAACCCGCCCGCAGGCTCCCGGTCCGCGGGTCCGACCGACGGCCCGCCCGGGTCCGCCCGTACTCGCTCACCCGCGGCCGCACCCGCTTCGGTCACGTCCTTCTCGTCGAGACGTTCGTGGCCGCGCTGGAAGCGCCCGAGGAGCGCCGCGAGCTCACCAACGGCAACCTCGCCACGCGGGTGATGCCGGAGCTCCAGGCCATTGTCGAAATCTGCCGCCGCATGCGTACGGTCGCGGAGATCTCGGCCCTGTTGAAGATGCCGCTCGGCGTGGTCCGAGTGCTGCTCAGCGACTTGGCCGACCAGGGAAAGATCCGTGTGTACGGGACCGGTCACGGCACCGGCCAGCCCGACCGCGCACTGCTCGAAAGGGTGCTGAATGGACTCCGTCGTCTCTGATCCACTCCTGTCCGTCCCGCGTCAGCCGGGACCGGAGGACCAGGCCGAGGAGTCGATCCAGGCCTGGCAGTTGGATCACACCAGGGCCCCCACCGCCACGAAGATAGTGGTCGCCGGCGGGTTCGGGGTCGGCAAGACGACCTTCGTGGGATCGGTCTCCGAGATAACCCCGCTGCAGACCGAAGCACTGATGACCCAGGCCAGCGAGGAGACCGACGATCTCACCGCGACGCCCGACAAGGTCACCACGACCGTGGCGATGGACTTCGGCCGTCTCACGCTCGCCGACGACCTCGTGCTGTACGTGTTCGGCACGCCCGGACAGCAGCGCTTCTGGTTCATGTGGGACGACCTGGTGCGCGGCGCGATCGGTGCGGTGGTGCTCGCCGACACCCGGCGGCTCTCCGACTGCTTCCCCGCGCTCGACTACTTCGAGAGCTGCGGACTGCCGTACATCGTGGCCGTCAACCACTTTGAGGGGACGCCCGGTTACGAGGCGGAGGACGTCAGGGAGGCCCTGACCATACCCCCGGACGTGCCTGTTGTGATCATGGACGCGCGTCACAGGATCACCGTCGTCGAGTCGCTGCTGGCCCTCGTGGGTCACGCTCTTGACGCGACCCCCGCCTGATGCCACTCCCGGCGGGCTTCGCCCCGTCGCGCCGCCCGGCACGTCCGCTCGCTGCGTTGGCCGAAAGCCCTGGTAGCTCCTTCCCCAAGCTCTCGGCTTCGTTCCAGGGGAGACCCCCATCCAAGGACGTCCGGCCGCCTTGCGATCGCATGCACCGGACGACGCTCCTCACGGGGCACACACTGCCGGTCACGGCACTGGACACATCTCGCGCACGTACCACGTAGACGTAACGGAGAACCGCAATGCGGAAGATACTCATAGTCGGAGCCGGCCAGTCCGGTCTGCAGCTCGCCCTCGGACTGCAGTCCCATGGGTACGAAGTCACCCTGATGTCCAACCGCACCGCCGACGAGGTCCGGTCCGGCCGGGTCATGTCGACGCAGTGCATGTTCGACACCGCACTGCAGCACGAGCGCGACCTCAAGCTCAACTTCTGGGAGTCCCAGGCCCCGCGTATCGAGGGCCTCGGCGTCTCGGTCGCCGCCCCCGACTCCTCGCGCGCCATCGACTGGGTCGGCAAGCTGGACGGCTTCGCCCAGTCCGTCGACCAGCGCGTGAAGATGGCCGGCTGGATGGAGACGTTCGCCCAGCGCGGCGGACAGCTCGTCATCCACGGTGCGGCCGTCTCCGACCTCGACTACTTCTCCCGCACCTACGACCTGGTGATGGTCTCCGCGGGCAAGGGTGAACTGGTCTCCATGTTCGGCCGGGACGCGTCCCGTTCGCCGTTCGACGCCCCGCAGCGCGCCCTGGCCGTCGCGTACGTCCACGGCATGGGCCCGCGCCCCGAGCACCCCGAGTTCGACGCGGTCCGCTGCAACCTGGTCCCCGGTGTCGGCGAGCTCTTCGTGATGCCGACCCTGACCACGTCCGGCCGCGCCGACATCCTGTTCTGGGAGGGCGTCCCGGGCGGCCCGCTGGACGTCTTCCAGGGCATCAAGGACCCCTCTGAGCACCTGGCGAAGACGCTGGAGCTCATGAAGCAGTTCACGCCGTGGGAGTACGCGCGCGCCACCAAGGTCGAACTGACCGACGCCAACGGCACCCTGGCGGGCCGTTACGCCCCGACCGTGCGCAAGCCGATCGGCCGGCTGCCCGGCGGCGGCCTGGTGCTCGGCGTGGCGGATGTCGTCGTCGCCAACGACCCGGTCACCGGCCAGGGTTCCAACTCCGCCTCCAAGTGCGCCGACGCGTACCTGAAGTCGATCACCGAGCACGGCGACCAGGCCTTTGACGCGGACTGGATGCAGTCCACGTTCGACCGCTACTGGGACACCGCGCAGCACGTCGTGAGGTGGACGAACGCCATGCTCGGCGTACCGCCGGAGCACGTGCTGAACCTGATCGGCGCCGCCGGTCAGCTGCAGCCGGTCGCCGACCGGTTCGCCAACGGGTTCAACAACCCGGCGGACTTCGACAACTTCTTCTTCGACCCGGAGCGGACGAACGCGTACCTTGCTGAGGTATCTGCCGCTGTTTAAGCGCCTGACCTGCTAAGCAGCGGCCAGCGTTGGTGTCTGTGGGCCGTCCTCGGACGGCCCACGGACGGCCCGGCCATTGACGGGCGCTCTCTGCCCGACCACCGCTGACAGGGTGCTTCTGCCGATCCGGCCGCCGAGAACGCCGTTGGTCCCTCCGGGCGACCTTCCGATGCGCCGCGCGGCCCCCTCGGCCGCGCGCAGTCAGGCGCACAGCCGTCTTCGGGCCGCCACGGCAACGTGCCGACGCCGTGCCGTGCCGGAGGAGAGCAGTCTCGATCCCGTGAATGACGTTCCCCTGGGCGAAAACCCGGCCTTGGCCGCCGATGGACTCGGAGGTGTGCACCCGGTTGGCGAATGCGCGGCACCGCTGGTTGCCCCAAGGGGCCGCTGACGGGAAGGTCGCCCCGGAGCCGGATGTGAATCAGCGAGCGGAGGCTTGGCAGCCCCGCTGTTCGACGTGGGTTGTGACGACGATGCGACGGGGATGCGTCCGTGCGCAACCATGACGCGTCGTCAGGTACGTCCGGTCGGCGCCCGCAACGGGCGGGACGCGGCGGGGCGGCGAGGTGAGGGGCCGGTTCGCGCTGGGCACCACCGGAAGCCCGTACACAGGCGAGGCGGGCGACGGATCAGGCCACCCCGGAAGGGGCGCCGCGTACCGATGTCCGGGCAAGTGCTGTGGTCCGGCGGCACATCGGCCGCGCTGGCACATGTGGGACGTGGCGCTTTGGTGCCACCGGGCTGCTGTTCCCCCCGCAGGTGCCGGGCCGATAGGAACCCTGCATGACTTCTCTCATACCTCCCCGCCGGCATCGCCGGCGGGCACTCGCGGCGGCGGTCTGCACCGTCGCCGTCCTGACGCCACTTGCGGGGCCGACCGGCCCCGCGGTGGCGAACGCCCCGTCAGCCGCCGCCGCGACCCACCCCTCCGCGGCCGGCACCACCGGGGACCACACCGTCACTCTGCTCACCGGTGACATCGTGCGCGTCGCCGATGCCGGCGGCGGCAAGCAGAGCGTCGACGTGACACGCCCGCGCGGCGCCACCGGAGGCGTGCGCACCGAGACCATCGGTGACGACCTGTACGTCTTCCCGGACGAGGCGCTGCCCTACATGGCCGCGAACCGGCTGGACCGGCGGCTGTTCAACGTCACCGACCTGATCGAGCAGGGCTACGACGACAAGCACAGCGACGGCATCCCGCTGATCCTCGGCTACCGTCCCTCGGCGGCGCCGTCCGCCCGGACCGCGCCGCCCGCCGGGACGAAGAAGGTCCGGTTGCTGCCGGCCATCAACAGCACGTCCGTCCGGGCGGTGAAGAAGCAGGCCCGCGAACTGTGGACCTCGGTCGCCCCCGCCGCGTCCGCGGCTGACGCGAACTCCGCCGCGCCCAAGCTGAGCGACGGACTCTCGAAGATCTGGCTGGACGGCCGGGTCAAGGCCACCCTCAAGGACAGCACCGCCCAGATCGGCGCGCCCGCCGCCTGGGACAAGGGGTACGACGGCAAGGGCGTCAAGGTCGCCGTGCTGGACACCGGCGCCGACCTCAACCACCCCGACCTGTCCGCGCGGATCTCCGAGTCGCAGAGTTTCGTGCCCGGCGAGGCCGTCCAGGACGGCCACGGCCACGGCACCCACGTGTCCTCCACCGTCGGCGGCAGCGGCGCCGCCTCCGACGGCGCCGAGAAGGGCGTGGCGCCCGGAGCGGACCTGCTGGTCGGCAAGGTGCTCGCCAACGGCGGGTACGGCGACGAGTCCTGGATCATCGCCGGCATGGAGTGGGCCGTCGACCACGGCGCCAAGGTGGTCAGCATGAGCCTCGGCTCCGGCGCCCCGAGCGACGGCACCGACCCGATGAGCCAGGCGGTGAACCGCCTCACCGACGAGAGCGGAGCGCTGTTCGTCATCGCGGCCGGCAACTCCGGCTCCGAGGCGACGATCGGCAGCCCCGGCGCCGCCGACGAGGCGCTGACCGTCGCGGCCGTGGACTCCGCCGACAAGAGAGCGTCCTTCTCCTCCCAGGGCCCGCGCTACGGCGACTACGCCCTCAAGCCGGACATCGCCGCACCCGGTGTGGGCGTGCTGGCCGCCAAGGCCGGCGGCACCGCGGCCACCGGCTGGTACACGTCGATGAGCGGCACCTCCATGGCGACCCCGCATGTCGCCGGCGCCGCCGCGATCCTGGCGCAGGAGCACCCGGACTGGAAGGCGCGGGAGCTCAAGGACGCGCTGATGAGCAGCTCCAAGGAACTGTCGTCGTACACCACTTACCAAGTGGGCAGCGGCCGCGCCGACCTCGCCGCGGCGACCGCCGCGACGGTGACCGCGACCGGTTCGGCCTACTTCGGCATGGACGCCTGGCCGCACGAGGGCGCGCAGTCCGTGGACCGCACGGTGACCTACCGCAACAGCAGTGACGAGCCGGTGGAGCTGGACCTGGCCCTGACAGCCACCATCGGCGGCGGCCCGTACGACACCGACCCGGGCGCCGACCAGGGCAAGCCCGCGCCGGAGGGTCTGTTCACCCTCTCCGCCGACACCGTGACCGTGCCCGCGCACGGCACCGCGAGCGTCACCGCCACCGCCAAGCCGAGCCTCGGCGCCGACGGCCGCCGCTACCTCGGCCAGATCACCGCGAAGGACTCCTCCGGCTCGGCGCTGGCCCGCACCCGGCTCGGCGTGTACCGGGAGGACGCCCGCCACACCCTGAGCATCAGCCTGAAGGACCGTGCCGGCAAACCGACCTCGGGCTGGGTCATGATGCACCGCCTCGGCAGCAGCGAGGACCCGTACAAGCAGGTGATCGACGACAGCGGCAAGGCGGACCTGCGGCTGCGCGAAGGCACCTTCAGCATCCTGACGTACCAGGACGTGCCCGGCAGCCACGGCCCCGACTCGGTCGGCATGGCGCTGATGGGCGACCCGGAAGTCGTCCTCGACCGCGACCGGGACGTCGTGCTCGACGCGAGCCGCACCCACGAGGCCACCGCGGAGGTCCCGCGCAGGACCGAGGACCGGTCGCTGTCCATGAACTGGTACCGCGCGGACGGCGCGAAGGAGAACGCGTGGGGAATAGGAGTCGTCGACGTCCAGTACCTGCTGGCCCCCAAGTACGACAGCATGTTCGTGCTGCCCACCCGCAAGGTGACCCAGGGCACCTTCGAGTACGAGACCCGCTGGCGCAAGGCCCTGCCGCTGCTCACCGTCACCGATGACGGCAGACCGGTCCAGGTGATCAGCCAGCAGGATTCCGCGCGGTACGACGGCAAAGAGCGCCTGGACGCGGTGTACGCCGGCACCGGCACCCCCGCCGAGTACGCCGGACTGGGCGTCAAGGGCAAGGTCGCGCTGGTGACCCGCTCCGGCGCGCTCACCGCCGCGCAGCGGGCGCAGGCGGCGGCCGACGCCGGGGCCGCACTGCTGCTCGTCGTCAACGACCGGCCGGGCAAGCTGATCGAGTCCGTCGGCCCCGCCGGCGGCTACAGCGCCGTGCCCGTGCACTCGGTGACCGCCCGGAACGGGGCTCCGCTGATCGCCGACGCCAAGCGCGGCCGGCTGCGGCTGGACGTCAAGGGCGTGCCGGACTCCCCGTACATGTACGACCTGTCCGACCCGCACCCGGGGCAGATCCCGTCCACCGGGCTGGCCTACCGTCCCCGTTCGTCCGAACTGGCCACGGTGGACATGCGGTTCCACAGCACCACCGCCACCAGGGCCAGCGGTGAGTGGCGGTCCGGCTTCCGCCCGTACCGCAGGTTCGGCTCCGGGTTCATGCAGCGCATCGACATGCCCGGCACCCGCACCGACTACGTCTCGGCGCAGGAAGGGACGCGGTGGGTGGAGACCATGGGCACCGGGCCGAACCTCATCCTGTCCTCGCAGGGGCCGCGCACCGCGTACAAGCCGGGCTCAAGGCAGGTCCGCAACTGGTTCCAGCCGGTGACGCGCCCGGCCAACGGGGGCACCTACTGGTGGTCGTGGCGGGGCAAGAACCAGATCGCGTTCAACGTCCAGCCCTGGTCCGACAACGGTGACGGCCACGGCGGCGTCATCCAGCAGGGCTTCGACAACACCAAGGTGAGCCTGAAGACGTACCAGGGCGGCACCCTGCTCAGGACCAGCAACTCGTCGGCCGTCAACATCATCAACCCCCCGACCACCCCGTCGGTCTACACCTTCGACATGACCGCCGACCGCGACGCGGCCACCTACGGGCTGTCCCCGCACACCCACACGGTGTGGCAGGTCAAGTCCGACCCGGTCACCGACCCGAAGGTGATGGACCGGATGGCGGTGCTGCAGATGGGCTACGACGTCGCCACCGATCTCGCGGGCAACGCCGGGGGCGGCCGGCAGACGCTGCGCCTGACCCCGCATCACCTTGAGAACGCTGCCGGTGCCGGCAAGATCCAGGGCGCCACGCTCTCGGTGTCGTACGACGACGGCGCCACCTGGCAGCCGGTCGAGCTCAGCGGCGAGTCCGGTAGCTGGACGGCCGGCTTCGACGCCCCGCACAAGGGCTTCGTCTCACTGAAGGCCGAGGGCTGGGACGACGCGGGCAACCGCGTCAGCCAGGAGGTGATCCGCGCCTACGGTCTGAAGTAGGCGAAAAGGCCCGATACGGAGGCTGTCGGCCCTCCTTCCGTCACGTCACCCACCCCCGGGTGACTGGCGGAGCGACAGCCTCCGTATGGTCATCGGGACTTCGCTCGATCGATGCGATCGAACCACTCGATCACGAGGAGGTTCCGTGCTCTCGATGCTCGGGCTCGGCCCGGCCGAGGAGGAGGTCTACCGCCTCCTGGTGGCCCGTGCCGGCGCCAACGCCGACCAGCTGGCGGCCGAGACCGGCCGCCCGCCCTGCGAGGTGCTGCCGCTGCTCACCGCGCTGGCCCGGCGCGGCCTCGCCGTGGTCGGCACCCACGGCGGCGAGAGCGACGAGGGTGACGGCGCCTGGCTGGGGGCGTCGACGGTCTTCGCCGCCGCGCCCCCGGCCATAGCGCTCGGCGGAACGCTGCGGCAACGCCGCGACGACCTGCGGGCCGCCGAAGAAGCCCTGCTGGCACTCGCCGAGGAGTACCGCAACGCGGCGGCCGGCGGCAGCATCGTCGAAGTGATCACCGACCCCTGCGCGGTACGGCACCGCTTCATGCAGCTCCAGGAGTCCGCGCGGCACGAGGTCCGGGCGATGATGGTGCCGGAGTCCACCGTCGTGCAGCGCGAGCACAACACCGCCGAACACGCCGGGGTGCGTCGCGGTGTGCTCTACCGCACCATTGTGCAGCGCGAGGCGCTGGGTCAGCCCGGCATGGTCGCCGAGGTGCTGGGCGCGATCGCGGCCGGTCAGCAGGTCAGGGTCGCGGAATCGGTGCCGGTGAAATTCATGATCGCCGACCGGGAGCTGGCCATGGTGCCCCTGCTGCCGGGGCGCCGCTCCGCCCCCGCCTCGATCCTGGTGCACGCCTGCGGGCTGCTGGAGACCCTGATCGCCTACTTCGAGCTGGCCTGGGAGCGTGCCTACCCGCTCTCCCCCAACACGGTGGGCGGCGTCACAGAGGTGCGTCCCGACGGCCTGGACGAGATGGACGCCCGGGTGCTGACCCTGGTCCTGGCCGGTCTCACCGACCAGGCCGCCGCCGGCCAGCTCGGCGTCTCCCGCCGCACCGTCCAGCGCCGCATCGGCGAACTCATGCTCAAGGCGGGCGCGGAAAGCCGCATCCAGCTCGGCTGGATTGCCGCCCGCAGGGGGTGGGCCTGACGGCAGCGCCCGCCCATACGTACGTCACACGGGCAGGTGGGCAGGCAGGCGCACGGAGCAGCCACAGGCGGTCGATTCGGGGCCGGCGGCCCGCAGATGGTCCACGGCATGTCATGAGCCCGCTGTCTGCCGAGGGTTCGCAGGCAGGGGCTCGCGGCCGGGTGTGCCTCATTCCCCGACCCGGAGAAGACGAACGCGTACCTCGCGCAGGTCTCGGAGGCGGCGGCCTGACCGCCGTACCGCCAGGACAGACACGACGGCCGGGCCGGTTCCCGTCGGGAGAGCGACGGTGCGCGGCCCGGCTGACGTGTGTACGGGGGGTACCGCATGCGGCTACTCGTCGCCCGGCTCGGACGAGGAGTCGTACCCCGCATCCGAGCCGCCGGACGTGTCCCGCGGCGCGGACGAGGAGTCGTACCCCGCGTCCGAGCCGCCGGACGTGTCCCGCGGCGCGGACGAGGAGTCGTACCCCGCGTCCGAGCCGCCGGACGTGTCCCGGGCCGGCTCCGGGAGGCTGTACGTGCTCAGCGACGGGCTCTCCGGATCCGGACGCACGGCGCCCAGCAGCGGATTCGACGCCAGTGGCGAGACCTTCACCTGCGACCCGGGCCGGGGCGCCTGCACGACCAGGCCGTTGCCGACGTACAGGGCCACGTGCGTGGCCTTCGGGAAGTAGATCACCAGGTCACCCGGGCGCAGCGCGTTCAGCGGTACCTTCCGCAGCTGCTTCCACTGCTCCTGGGAGGTCCGCGGAATCGCGTGCCCCGCGTTCGCCCAGGCCTGCGAGGTGAGCCCGGAGCAGTCGAACGAGCCCGGACCCTCCGCGCCCCACACATACGGCTTGCCGAGCTGCCTGACCGCGTACTTCACCGCCTCGTCGCCCTCCTGGGACGGCGGCCGGGCCGAGGACAGGGCGCCCGAGGTGACCAGCGTGCCCTGGGCCTTGTCCGTGGCCTGCTGCTCCAGCCGGGACACCTGGGCGATCTGCTCGGCGGAGAGCTTGGCCAGCAGCGCCTCCAGCTTCGTCAGCCGCGACTGCACGGTGTCGCGCTGCTTCTTCTGCCGCGCGGCCAGCACCCGCTGTTTCCCGAGCTCCTTGCGGGACGCGGAGGCCAGCCCGTCGGCGCGCTTCTCGGCGCCGGTGAGCCGCTTCACGGTCGCGGCCCGGCCGGCCGCCACCCGCTGAATGACGTGTTCCTGGTCCAGGGCGTGCTCGGGATCGCGGGACAGCATCAGCTGGACGTACGAGGAGAAATCGGACTGTCCCTGGTACTGCTCCCGGGCCAGCCGCCCCGCGTCGTTGCGGCTGCGGCCCAGCGCGGTCCGCGCCACGGCAAGAGCGGTGTCCAGCTTCTTCGCCTCCGCCTTCCGCTTCTCCAGCTTCGCCGTGGTTCCGTTGTACGCCTCGCTGGCCTCCTCGGCCTGCTGGTACAGCTTCTTGAGCTCGGTCAGCAGCTCGGCGACGCTCTTCGTGGCGCGTGGCTCACGGGAGGGGCCGGAGGGGCCGGGACTGCTCGGGTCCGCGTCGGCGGCGACGGCGGGTGAGGCCGCGACCACCGCGGCGAGTGCCGCCGCGCAGACGGTGCGCAGAACCCTGGACGACACGGGATCACCTCCGATGACGGGGCGATCGCGGGACTGCCCCATGAGTGAGCGCAACGCGTCCATACGGTCACTCGGGGGCGGGCGATGCAAGAACCGTGCTGCGTGGCGGCACCCGGATTTGCCCGGATTCGCCCGGACGGCGAGGTGACCCTCAAGGGGCCCGGCGGATCAGGGCCGGGGCCCTGATCCGCCGGACACCACCGAGGTCACTTCACCGGGAACGCGTAGAACATCCGTTCCCGCTGGACGACGGCGGACTTCTCGAAGGCCAGCACCCGGTACGGGGCGGTGACCGTGGCGCCCTTCGGGTCCTGCACCCCGATGTCCTGGAACTTCCACAGCCGCCGGCCGTCCGCCGCGGCGAACGCGGTGACCTGCGCGGCCCCGGCCGCCAGCACGGTCCTGCCGCTGGAGCTCACGGTGACGACCGGCGCCGATGCGCCGGGCACCGCCTCGGTGGACCGCCGCCAGCGCAGCTTTCCGGACTCCCGCTCGACCGCGCCCACCTCCTGGTCGCGGCTGGTGGTGTGCAGCAGGTCCCCGGCCGGGACCGGTGTTCCGAACACGGACCCGGGCGTGCCGTTCAGCGTCCACTTCGGTTTGCCCGCGGGCATCTCGAACGACTGGAGGGCGTCGCCCGCCGCCACGTAGAGCAGTCCCCGGTCATCCCCGACGGCTGCGCCGTCGGGGATGACCGTGCCGAACGACTTGGTCCACAGCAGCTTCCCGCTCCTGCGGTCGAACCCGCGGAAGACGGCCTTGCCCTTGGCCGCCTTGACGTCGCCGGGGGTGAGCGTCGCGCTCTTCTGGCGTACGACGATGTCGTCGGGGCGGACGGCGATCAGCTGGTAGGCGGGGGTCGTCGATTCCCGGCCGGTGGGTACGGGGGTCCGCCACAGCTCCTTGCGCCGCACGATGTCGTACGCGAACAGGAACGACGTGACGACCTGCGTGTCCTTCCCGGGCTTCTTGCCCTTCTTCGGCTTCTTGGCCTTCACGGTGACCTTGTGCGAGCCGGTGAACCAGATCGCCGGACCGGACTGGCCGATGACGTCGGACACCGTCAGGAACGGTGCACCCTCGAACTGGTTCTCGTACGCCACCCGGTGCGCGACCGTTCCGTCCTTCGGCGACAGCCAGAGGAACTCGGACGGCCCGGCGACGAAGCAGAACGCGTCACCGGCAGCCAGGGCCGCCTGCCCCTTCGCCGCGTCCGGGCACTCCCAGAGGCGGTGGCCGGTCCGCAGATCGACGGCGGAGGCCTGCGTCTCGCCGGTCAGCACGAGCAGCCGGTTGCGCCAGAGCGCGGCGGTGGGCGGCGCGGGTTCGGCCTCGGGGTGGCTGTACACCCAGCGCGGCTGCGGCGGCAGTCCGGCCACGGTGGGGCCGCTCGGGGACGGGGCGGGCTTGCCGTCGTCCGGGGCGTCGGAACCGTCGGCCCCGAGGGCGAGCACACCCCCACCGCCGACGATCAGCCCGGCCGCGCCGGCCACCGCACCGAAGAGCAGGGTGCGGCGGTCGAGGGCGGCGGAGGGGGACGAGGAGGAGGGTGCGGGTGGGGGCGTGGGCGTCACGGGCGGCGGGGGCGAGGCGGGAATCGCCGCTGCCGGGGCCGGGAGGGGGCGCGGCACGAGCGGTGCGACGGGCGGCAGGACGGCGGGCAGCCGGTCCGGGGGACCGGTCCGTTCACGCGGGATGGACAGCTGGGTGGTCGGCCGGTCGGGCTCCGGGGCGCGGGGGCTGCCGACGCTTCCGATCCGGGTGGTCCGGATGTCCTCTCCGAGGCCGCCGTCGCCGGGCGCGCCGGTGGCGGGACTGTCGGGTGTGGCGTCGGCAGGTTCGGTGAGAGACCCGCTCGGGGCTGCGCCCACGGGGCTGTCCGCCGGTTCGTCGGGCGCGCCGGCGGACACCAGCTCCCTGACACGGGACTCCTGTTCCGCAAGCGTCTTCGACAGCTGCTCCGGCAGCCAGCCGCCCCTCGCGAGGCCCGCCGCGCCCTCCAGTGCCAGTTCCGCCGCCACCGTCCCGGAGCTCGGCCGCTCGGCCGGGTCCTTGGCCAGGCAGCGCGCGATCAGCCCGCGCAAGTCCTCCGGGACCGCGCCCAGTTCCGGCTCCGCATGCGCGATCCGCTCGGCTGCCTCCGCCGCCGGGCCGTCCGCGAACGGGGTCGTGCCGGTCGCCGCGTACGCCAGCAGCAGGCCGAGCACGAAGAGGTCGGAGGCCGGTCCCGCCGTCTCGCCCTCGACCTGCTCCGGGGTGAGATATCCGAGCCGTACGGAGAGCTGCCCGCCCGCTCTGGCCTCGGCATCGGCCGCCGCGCCCAGCGGGCCGAAGGCGGTGAGCCGCGGCCCGTCCCCGGCCAGCAGTACGGTCCTCGGGGCGAGCCCCTCCAGTACGGCCCCGGTGGCGTGCACCCGGGAGAGCGTCTCGGCGATGCCCGCGCCCAGTATCCGCACGGCACGCTCGGGGAGGAGACCCGTAGCGTCGATCGCCTCGGCGAGCGTCAGCGCCGGTACGTACGCCACGGCCGTCCACAGCTCCCCGTCGTCCGTACGGGTGGCGAGCTGCGGTTGGACCCAGCCACCCGCCAGCCGGTCCGCGGTGCGCGCCTCCGCCTCGAAGCGGCGGCGGAAGGCGGGCAGTGCGGCAAGCTCGGGCCGGGCCGCGGTGATCACGACGGTCCGGTCCGCGGTGCCGTCCGTGGTGTCGGCCGCGCTCGCGTCGTACGCGAGGTACTGGACAGCGCTCGCCGTCTCGCGGAACCGTGCCAGGACGGTGTACGGACCGAGGCGGCGTGGATCGTCCTGACGCAGCGCCTCCATGGCGCACCCCCTTGTGACCGTTCTCGTGACCATGGATCCGTCGATCCTAGAGGGTTCGGCAATCGAGAGGCGGCCGACGCACCCCGCCCGGACCAGCGGGTCAGCTCGGTTTCGACCAGGGCCACTTGAGAGTGTGGCGCTCGCGGCCCTCGGGGGCGTACTCGTACACCCAGCCGCGCTGCACACCCAGCCGCTTGGAGTATCCGGCCGGGACCCGGCGGTACGCGTACACGGTGGCCGGTCCGCCGTCGGCGTCCGGCACCGGGACCTCGTACCACTTGGGCGGGTGGCCGGTCGCGCCGACGAGGACGGGGAGGACCCGCCCGTCCAGCGGGCCGCCCCTGAAGGTAGTGTTCTCGCTTCTCACGTCCCCAGTCTGACCCAGGGCGTGCTCCGGGGCTCACGGCCTCCCCCGCGCCCAGGCGGTGCCTGGCGTATCAGAGGTGGACAGCTCGCGGTTCCCGGCCGTGATCCGCCGGGCACTCCCTGCGGCGTCCCCTCCGCCGGGGGCCCGCTCAGGCCAGCAGACCCGAGCTCTTCCACAGCCTGCGCCCCACCCCGTTCAACACGCCGATGTCGTCGAGGAAGTCCGTCAGCCGCTTGGCACCCGACTGCATGACCTCCGCCCGGTGGCCGCTCGCCTTCACCTGGGCGACGGCCTCGCGGCGGTTCAGACCGACGTTCTCGTACACCTGCGGGTTGATGAAGCAGACGGAGAAGACGCGGGCGGCCTCCCCGCAGCTCAGCCGAGTGAGCTCGCGCTCCCAGCGGGGTGCCGTGACCATCTGGCGGCGCAGCTCCTCGCGGGCGTAGCGGACGTGCCGTGCCTCTTCGACCACATGGATCCGGGTCACGCCGCGCACCAGCGTCTGGACGCGCTCGTCCGGGAACGTCAGACGCTGCATCCAGTCGAGGATCTCCTCGCCGAGCAGGGTCGCGGCGAACGAACCGGGCGTCGTGGACACGGTCTTCAGCACCCGAGCCACGTTGTGGTAGACGCGCGGTACGGGATAGCTGGGCGCCCGCCCCCACTGGATCATGCGGCCGAACATCATCGAGTGCCGGCACTCGTCGGCTATCTCGGTCAGCGCGTAACGGACATGATTGCTGGTCACCGGCTTGTCGTAGATGTGCCGGACCAGCAGCTGCATCAGGATGATCTCGAACCAGATGCCGAGCGAGGCCAGCGACGCCGCTTCGTGCCGGGCCAGGTCCATCCGCTGCTCCTCGGACATCCTCCGCCACAGCGGGGTGTCGTAGAGGGAGACGAGCTCGGGCGGCCAGAACCACTTGCCGTCCTCGACCGCCGCATCCCAGTCGAGCTCGGTGTCCGGATCGAAGGAGTGCTTGGCCGAGGACTCCAGGAGGCGCTCGGCGATCTGCTCGCGGTCCCGTAGCGGGCCGAGTGCGTCGCGGAGCAGCTGCACGTCGCGTTCGGTCACTGTCGTCATGGCTGAGGGCACCTCACACGTGGGTTACCGGGAGTCACTCCTTATGAGACTGCTTGTCAGTAAGGCAGTCAATCCCTCGCGCACGACTTGTTGACCCGGCGTCCAGCAACGTGTGAACCTGCCAACTGACGCAACCGCGGCGGAACTTGTCCGAGCACGCGAGGCGAAGGAGCCGTCCGTGTCGACACACGACCTCTACACCACCGCCCCCGACACGCCCCTGTGGCAGGTGCCCGCCTCCGGCGCGGCCCGCTTCAACTGGGACTACGACGACGGCCGTGAACGCCTTCTCGCCCTCTACCAGAAGGGCAAGGACAAGCAGTGGGACGGCAACAAGCGCATCGACTGGTCCCTGGAGGTCGACCCGGCCGACCCGCTGGGCACCCCCGACGAGGCCCTCACGCTGTACGGCACCCCGCACTGGGCCAAGATGACCGAGAAGGACCGGGGCGAGCTGCGCAAGCACTACACCTCGTGGCAGTTCAGCCAGTTTCTCCACGGTGAACAGGGCGCGATGGTCTGTGCCGCCCGGATCGTCGAGTCCGTCCCCGACCTGGACGCGAAGCTCTACTCCGCGACCCAGACCATGGACGAGGCCCGGCACGCGGAGATATACGGCCGGTTCCTGCACGAGAAGGTGCAGATGCTCTACCCGATCAACGACAACCTCCAGGGCCTGCTCGGTGACACTCTGCGCGACTCCCGCTGGGACATGCCCTACCTGGGCATGCAGGTCCTGATCGAGGGCCTGGCGCTGGCCGCGTTCGGCATGATCCGCGACACCACGAACAAGCCGCTGCCCAAGCAGATCCTCGCCTACGTCATGCAGGACGAGGCCCGGCACGTCGCCTTCGGCCGGATGGCGCTGCGCGACTACTACAAGCAGCTGAGCGACGCCGAACTGCGCGAGCGCGAGGAGTTCGTCATCGAGGGCTGCTACCTGATGCGCGACCGCCTCAGCGGCGTCGAGGTGCTGGAGAACTTCGGCATGGGCAAGCAGGAGGCCAAGGAGCTCTCCGAGCACTCGGAGTACCTGCAGCTCTTCCGCAAGCTGCTGTTCAGCCGGATCGTCCCGTGCGTCAAGGACATCGGTCTGTGGGGCGAGCGGCTGCAGAAGGCGTACGTCGACATGGGCGTCTTCGATCTCGGCGACTCCAACCTCGACCTGCTCATGGCCCAGGACGAGGAGATAGCCGAGCAGCTGGACCGGGACCGGTTCGCGGCGGAGGAGCGGGCGCGGGTCGCGGAGGTCGAGGAGGCGATAGCGGAGGGCGCTGCCTAGGAGGGCACTGAAGCACCCTCCTAGAAGATGCCGGACGGCCCGGTGCGAGGGTCTTCGACGACCGGCGATCAGAGGCCGGCCGTGAAGCCGCGCAGCAGCTCCGCCACCCGCACCTGAGCCTCCAGCAGCATGGTGTGCGTCGCCGCGATGCCCTCGGCGGTGACGCCCGGAAGAACAAACCAGGCCCGGGCCCGTATCAGTCACTACCGGAGCAGAGGGCATAACGGAGTGCCATTGCAGTACTGGCTAGGATGCGGGCATGTCAGACCCACCGGCGCGCCCGCGCATCATGAAAGGTGCCGGGGGCCGGATGCTGGCTGCGGTCGAGCTCGACCGCGGTAGCACCCTGCCGCTGCACCTGCAGCTGTATCGGCAGCTGCGGGGACTCATCCTCGACGGCACCCTGCCGCCGGAAACCCGATTGCCCTCGACGCGGACGCTCGTCGCCGAGCTCGGCGTCTCGCGGCTGACCGTGGTGACCGCGTTCGAGCAGCTCACGGCCGAGGGGTTCCTGCGTGCACGCCAGGGGGACGGCACGTATGTGGACGCACTGTGGACGGCCGCGACGGCACCGGCGCCTGTTGCGCGCCCGCAACTGTCCGAGCGCGGCGCGGCGACGTCGGCACGCGGTGCCAGCCTGTTCAGCGAGGTGCCGCACTCGTGGGATCCGAAAGACACCGAGTCGTTCGTCCCCAGCCAGGTCGCGGCATCCGCGTTCCCTGCCGCCGTGTGGCGGCGGCTGCTGGTGCGGCACGCGGCGCGCACCGACGCAGCCGCCATCGGGTACGGCGACCCGCACGGGTACGAGCCACTGCGTCAGGCGATCGCCGACTACCTCAACGACGTGCGGGGCCTCGGCTGCGGCGCCGAGCAGATCGTGGTGACCTCCGGTGCCCAACAGGCCTTCAGTGTTCTCGCGGTGCTGCTGCTCGACCCCGCCGACACGGTGCTCGTCGAAGACCCCGGCCACATCTCCGGAAGGCTCGCGTTCCAATCGCAGGGATGCCGCGTCCAAGGCGTGCCGGTCGACGACGCAGGCGCGGTGGCGGCAGGGGGCGACCCATTGGCACGCCTCGCCTACCTCACGCCGTCCCGGCAGCATCCCCTGGGCACGGTCATGAGTCCGGCGCGGCGCGGGGAGTGGATCGCGTGGTCGCAGGCGCACGGGAGTTGGATCGTCGAGGACGACTGCGACAGCGAGCTTCGCTATCACGGCAAGCTGCTGCCCCCGCTGTTCGGACTCGACCAAGCGCGACACGTCATCTACGTCGGCACATTCAGCAAAGTGCTGGCGCCGTCGCTGCGACTGGGCTACGTCGTGCTGCCCCACGACCTCGTCGAGCCGTTCACGTCGGCCTGCTCGGTGATCGGTCGCACCCCCGCGACCGTGATGCAGGCGGCGCTCGCCGACTTCCTCGCCGAAGGGCACCTGCACACCCACCTCCGGCGCACGCGCCGACTGTACGCCGCCCGCCAGGACGCCCTGCTCGAACAGCTCGACACGCAGCTTGCGCACCGGCTGACGGCGAGGCCGGTCGCCGCCGGGCTCCACGTGATGGGGTGGCTCGAGGCATCCGTCAACGACATCGACTGCGCACGCGGCCTCGCCCGGCAGGGCGTCTTCACGTATCCCCTGGGGGAGTATCGCGTGCAGCGCCGGCTGCCGCCCGCACTGCTGATCGGGTTCGCCGGCACCGCAGCGGAGCACATGGCGCGTGCCGTGGCGCGGATGGCAGAGGCGTTCGAACGGCTCGAACCCGGCGGAGCTGCCGAGGCGTAGCCCGAGAGGTGGGCCCGCCGAATTGGTCCGCAGAACCGGGCTGTCAATGGCTCTAACGCACTATCCATTGCGTTGATAGGAAGCAGGGGTGGCGGCGACGCACGGTCGCGACCCGCTTTCTAAGGAGACAACGATGCCCCACCTCGATGCGCAGTTCCGAGCGCTCCTGAGTCCGAACCTCACCGCAGCCGAAATCGAACAGATCCCCGACCTGACGACCGAGCGCGCGCGGGTGCTGATCGACCGGATCGACCGGGTCCGGCTCTTCGGCCACGCGTACGCCCTGCTCACCAACCTCACCTACGGCGCCTACGGCCCCGACGACGTCCTCGACTTCGCCCGAGAGCACGATCTGGCCGGCGTCTGCATCCACGTCCTCGACGGCGAGGAGCGCAGCCTGAGAGCCTGTCGGGTGGCCGGTCATGCGTGAAGCGTGACAGTCGCGATCTGCCCTCCGGGCATGGCGACGGCCCCGGAATGATCACGTGGTGTGTGCCAGTGCGAAAACTCCGAGGCCGTCAGCGGCCCATGCTATCCGTCCAGCCTGA